>NBMY01000039.1 GCA_002212985.1 Sphingobacteriales bacterium TSM_CSS | reverse complement strand
TCTAATTCAACTTTTACTTTTCCTTTAGCTTTAGCAATCACTTCTTCGGCAATAGCGGCCGGTGCAGGCGCAAAATGCGAAAATTCCATACTTGACGTTGCACGACCGGAGGTAATGGTTCGCAGCGAGGTTACATAGCCAAACATCTCCGACAGGGGTACTTTGGCTTTGATTACCTGTGCATTATTCTTCATGTCTATACCCTCCATAATACCACGACGACGGTTCAGGTCGCCCATTACATCGCCTGTGTATTCATCGGGGGTAACAACTTCCAGTTTCATGATGGGCTCTAAAATCTGTGCGCCGGCATTCTTGGTTGCTTCACGGAAGGCCAGTTTGGCCGCCATTTCAAAAGAAAAGGCATCGGAGTCAACCGCGTGGAAACCGCCATCATACAAACGCACACAAAGCGTTTCCATTTGATAGCCTGCCAGAGGGCCGTTTTTCATGGCTAATTCGAAACCTTTTTGCACAGAAGGAATAAACTCCCGGGGAATAGAGCCACCCACAATTTCATTGAGGAATTGCAAGCCGGGTTTTAATTCGCCGGTTTCCGGGTCTATTTTAGCGGGCATTACCTCTACTGAAATTTTTGCGTATTTACCACGTCCGCCGGTTTGCTTTTTATATATTTCGGTGTGGTCATGCGGGCGGGTAATCGCTTCTTTATAGTTTACCTGCGGCGCTCCCTGGTTGCATTCTACTTTAAATTCGCGGCGAAGGCGGTCAACAATAATTTCGAGGTGCAACTCACCCATACCGCTAATAACTGTTTGTCCGGTTTCTTCGTCGTAACGCACTTTAAAGGTGGGGTCTTCTTCGGCTAATTTTGCAAGGCCATTACCCAGTTTATCAATATCTTTCTGAGTTTTAGGCTCAATAGCCAACGAAATTACCGGTTCGGGGAAGCTCATACTTTCCAGTACAATAGGACGGTCGGGGTCGCAAATGGTATCACCAGTTTTTACATCCTTAAAGCCAACACCCGCGCCAATATCGCCTGCTTCTACCGACTCAATGGGATTTTGCTTGTTAGCGTGCATTTGGTAGATGCGCGATACACGGTCTTTTTTGCCGGTACGAGTATTTAACACCTGCCCGCCAGCATCTAATTTGCCCGAATAAACCCGGAAGAAGGTTAAACGTCCTACATAGGGGTCGGTAGCAATTTTAAAAGCCAATGCAGCAAAAGGAGCTTTTACATCAACGTTGCGGCTGGTTTCTTCGCCCGTATCGGGGTTGATTCCCAAAATGGCGGGTTTATCTAAAGGAGAAGGTAAAAATTTAATAACCGAATCTAACATTGCCTGTACGCCCTTATTCTTAAAAGAAGAGCCGCAAAGCATAGGTATGATTGACATATCGATGGTAGCCTTGCGAATGGCGTTGTTTATTTCATCTTCGGTAATTGATGCGGGATCATCAAAGAACTTCTCCAAAATATGGTCGTCGTAGTCAGCTACGGCTTCCAGCATTTTCTGTCTGTACTCCTGCACCAGTTCTACCATATCGTCGGGAATAGGTATTACCTCATAGGTCATACCCTGGGTTGCATCATCCCAAATAATTGCTTCATTGCGAATAAGGTCAACCACACCTCTGAAAGAATCTTCGGACCCTATAGGGATTTGAAGTGGCACGGGGTTGGCGCCCAACACTTCGCGCACTTGCTTAACCACATCTAAAAAATCGGCACCGGTACGGTCCATTTTATTTACAAAACCAATACGGGGTACATTGTACCGGTTAGCCTGGCGCCAAACGGTTTCCGACTGAGGCTCAACGCCGCCAACTGCGCAAAACAAAGCAACCACACCATCTAAAACACGAAGCGAGCGTTCTACCTCAACGGTGAAGTCAACGTGGCCGGGAGTGTCAATGATGTTAATTTGGTAATCCTGATTGAGGAATTTCCATGCGGTACGGGTAGCAGCCGAAGTAATGGTAATACCCCTTTCCTGTTCCTGCTCCATCCAGTCCATGGTAGCGCCGCCTTCATGCACCTCTCCCATTTTGTGAATAATACCGGTATAATACAGAATACGTTCTGTAGTAGTAGTTTTACCGGCGTCTATGTGGGCGGCAATGCCAATATTCCGTGTATATTTTAAATCTCGTGCCATTGTATTTCCTGAACTGATTAAACTAAGTGTCGAATAGTGTTTTGTATGTGTAACTGAATGCGCTGTTACAATTTAAAGTGAGCAAATGCCTTGTTGGCTTCTGCCATACGGTGTGTTTCGTCTTTCTTCTTTACGGCTGCGCCTTCATTTTTTGAAGCGGCAACAATTTCTGATGCAAGTTTAAAAGCCATGGATTTACCCGATCGTTTGCGGGAGTAGCCGATGAGCCATTTCATTCCCACTGAAACGCGGCGCTCAGGGCGTATTTCGGTAGGTATTTGGAAAGTTGAACCACCTATACGCCGGCTGCGTACTTCTACTGCAGGCATAATGTTATTCAGGGCTTTTTTCCACAGCTCGTATCCGTCTTCCTTTGCCATATCGGTTGCCATTTCAACGGCATCATAGAAAATACGGTAGGAAACACTTTTTTTACCATTCCACATCATCATGTTCACAAAACGCGTCACCATGGCGTCGTTAAACTTGGGGTCGGGTAAAAGTATCCGTTTTTTTGGTTTTGCTTTGCGCATATCGTACAGAGTCGTTTGTTAGTTTATGTTTTTGCTTTTATGCGGCAGATTTATTTCTTTTTAGCTCCGCCTTTAGCCGGTGCTGCTGCTACTGCGCCTTTTTTGGGGCGTTTTGCACCGTATTTTGAACGCCCTTGTCTTCTTTTATCCACGCCACCGGTATCTAAGGTGCCGCGCACAATGTGATAACGTACACCGGGCAGGTCTTTTACCCTGCCGCCGCGAATGAGCACAATAGAGTGCTCCTGCAAATTATGCCCTTCGCCGGGAATGTAGGCAATAACTTCAATGCTGTTGGTTAAACGAACCTTGGCCACCTTGCGAAGCGCAGAATTGGGCTTTTTGGGAGTAGTAGTATATACCCTGGTGCATACGCCGCGTTTTTGAGGGCATTTATCCAATGCTCTTGACTTGCTCACGTACACAAGCGGCTCTCTTCCGTTCCTGATTAATTGTTGTATAGTAGGCATTTTTAACCTTTCTTTTTTTGGTCGTGCAAAGGTACAAACAAAGTAAACAATAACCAAGCAAGTATTTCATTTTTTACTTGCAGGGCAATTTTCTGATTTTTTTCTGGCTTAACTGCACCCGCCGCCCAGTTAAACGAACAAGCGAACGGTGCTTTTTTGGAAAGCGAGTGCAAAGATAAGAAGTTTATTGTACTGCTACAAATTTTTTGCAAAAAAATTGTCAAAAAATAATGATTATTGATTTAGGGGGTGTCTTATGCGGGTTAATGTTATAACGGTATGCAGCCGAGCGTTTTCCGGCAAGCTGCCCCCCCTGCTGCATACCTTATATATATAGGCTTATTTTTTAGAAACGCTCAAAAGCATTAAAAAAGAAATCGCCTTCTATTTTTGCATTTTCATCGGAGTCTGAACCATGTACGGCGTTTTCGCCCACATTGGTTCCGTACAATTTTCTTACGGTGCCTTCGGCAGCTTTTGCCGGGTCGGTACTGCCAATAAGGGTTCTGAAATCTTCAACGGCATTGTCTTTTTCTAAAATGGCTGCCACAATGGGGCCCGAAGACATAAAGGCTACCAGTTCTCCGTAAAAGGGGCGTTCTTTGTGAATGGCGTAAAACTCACCTGCCTTTTCGGCGCTGAGTTTGGTGTATTTCATGGCAACAATGCGAAAACCGCCTGCAATAATTTGTGCCAAAATGGCGCCGGTATGGTTTAGCTTTACTGCATCGGGCTTAATCATGGTAAAAGTTCTGTTTCCTGACATGTTCTGGTGTTTATTTCGTTATTCGGAAATGATGGTGAAATATTTTTCGGGGTGCAAAGATAGTTACAACCCGCGTAAATTGGGTGAATGGAAATATTTTTTCCTCTTTTTACTTCAAATTAAACCCCAAAAGGAGTTACAAGTGTTATGTACTGGCTACCCCGATGTTGCCCGCGCGCAAACTGCACAGTTTTAACACAGTGTGCACATCGTTTTGGGTGACACTATATTTGCCCGGTTTTATTTGAACCAACAACCATTCTTTTGTGAAGAATATTGTAATTCCCATTTTTCATTAATCAAATCTTATATTCAGATAATGGATATTGAAAGTATTGCCAACCTCCTGAGCAGCCCTCAAAAAATAGCCATCGTTACCCATACCGCACCTGATGGCGACGCTATTGGTGCTTCTTTGGGGTTGTACCATTTTTTACTTGGTTTGCGGCATAGTGCAAAAGTTATTGTGCCCACTGCCCACGCACACTACCTGCAGTTTTTACCCCACAACGAGGAAATTCTGATTTTTGAAAGCGAACCCGACGAAGGCGCGCGTCTGCTGAAAGATGCCGGCGTTATTTTTGCACTTGATTTTAACACAGCGTCAAGGGCAAAGGGCATGGAAAATTTGCTGACCCAATCGAATGCCGTAAAAATTATGATTGACCACCATTTATTGCCCGACCTGAAAGTAGATTTTGCCCTTTGGGACATAAAGGCAAGTTCTGCTGCCGAACTGGTGTTCAGGTTTATTGAAATGCTGGGACAGAAAAAGCGCATTAACCACCATATAGCCAATTGCATTTACGCCGGAATATGCTCTGACACCGGCAGGTTTAAATACAATCTTAGCGCCAATGCCTACCGCATTACCGCCTTTTTAATGGAGAAAGGGGCAGACGTGGCAAAAATTAACGATGCTTTGTTTGATAATTTCAGTGAGGACAGGTTGCGCCTGCTGGGATACTGCATTACCGAAAAACTGCGCATTTTTCCCGAATACAGCACTGCCGTAATTTGGCTGAGTAAAGAAGACTTAACCCGCTTTAATTACAAAGCCGGCGATATGGAAGGTGTTGTGAATTACCCGCTCAGCATAACAGAAATTAAATTTTCTGTTATGCTGAAAGAAACCTCTGAAGAAGTTCGCCTGTCGTTCAGGTCTAAAGGCGATTTTGCAGTAAATGAATTTGCAGCAAAGCACTTTAACGGCGGAGGGCACAAAAATGCAGCCGGCGGCAGTTCGGGTTTATCGCTTACCAATACCTTAAAACAATTGACAGAGCTGCTTCCGGCTTATGAAACAGAGTTGGCCCCCACTATTTTTGCCGTTTAGTGCAATTATTTTGGCAAACAGCTTAATTTGCGTGTTGAATGTTATTACCTTTGCACCCGATTTTTTACTCTTTTACTAACATAAAAAATTCTGGCTTAGTTATGAAAAAAATTGCTGTCTTAATGGCCGCTTCACTACTCTTCTTTGCAGCCTGCAGCCAAGACAAAAAAGAAGATAGCGGTAACAAAACCGAACAAAAACAAGAGGCTGCCAATACACAAACGCCACCTCCCACCCCGCCCCCCTCACAAACCGTTGACCCACAGGAACAAGCCCGCGTTGACGGCGAACTGATTAAAAAGTTTGTTGAAGAGAAAAAACTCAACGCCAAATCTACCGAATCGGGCATTTTTTATGTTATAGAAAAAGAAGGCAAAGGTAAAAACCCTACCCTTGAAAGTACCGTAAAGGTTCATTACGCCGGAACCCTGTTAGACGGAACCAAGTTTGACTCTTCTTACGACCGTGGAGAACCCACCGAATTTCCGCTCAGAGGCGTAATTCGCGGCTGGCAGGAAGGTATTCCGCTGTTTAAACCCGGCGGAAAAGGCAAAATAATCATTCCTTCGGGTTTGGCTTACGGCCCAAGACAGGTAGGCCCAAACATTCCGGCTAATTCGGTTTTGGTTTTCGATATCGAACTGCTTGAGGTAAAATAAGCATTTACCGCTTTGTTTTAGATAAAACAGTCCATAGCCGGTTGGATTATTCCAGCAACTATGGACTGTTTTATTAATTTTACTCAGCCATATCTTAACCCGGTTCCTTATATTTATACTTGTCTTATGCCAAAACTTAAACGTACAGCAGCAACTATTTAAAAAAGCGCGCAATGCGCTGTTTTATTAAACCTAATTCTTGTACTGTACCTGTTTATTTAACAAATTAATCTTCATCACACATTCAAAATAAATACTGCTTATGAAAAATATTGCTCTTTCTTTAATGTTGTTTGCACTCATTTTCACAGCCTGCAACACAGGCGGCGGACATACCAAAACCGCCAAAGGACTGGAATATACCCTTCATACCAAAAGTAACGGGCCCAAAGCTAAAATTGGCGATTATCTTACGCTTAACATGCAATACGCCACCGAAAACGATTCGATTATTTTTTCTTCTTACCGCAACAACCGGCCGCTTTCCTTTAAATTTCAGGAAACTTTGTTTAAAGGCGCTTTAAACGACGGTATTACCCAAATGGCAGCCGGCGACAGTGCTACCTTACTGGTTCCGGCCGACTCGATTTACGGTGACCGCCTGCCTAACTTTGTTAAAAAAGGCGGAAAAATTAAATATACCATCTCCCTGCTGAAAGTACAATCTGAACAAGAGTATCAGGCAGAAGTGGAAGCCAAGAAAAAAGCACAGGACGATGCCGATGCCAAACTCATTAACGAGTATATTGCCAAAAACAACCTTAAAATGGAAACTGCCCCCAGCGGTGTGCGTTACAGCATTACCAAGCCGGGCACCGGCGCTATGCCCGAAGGCAACAACTTAGTGGTAAAAATGAAATACAGCCTTACCCTCTTAGATGGCAAAGAAGTAGAAAGTTCAAAAGGCGCTGCGGTTGAAATGCCCATGAACAGACAGGTAAAAGGGCTGCGCGATGGTATTGCGCTTATTAAAAAGGGCGGAAAAGGCAAACTCATTGTTCCCTCAACGCTTGGTTATGGCGAGCGCCAACGCGGTTCGTTGCCGGCTAACTCTGTTTTGGTTTATGATGTAGAAATTGATGATGTTGTAGAAGGCGAACCGGTTAAACCGGCCAGTTCCGCTCCTGCAAAACTGCAAACTACCACAACTCCGGCAGGCAACACCTCTACGGCTAAATTGCCCACAACCATGCCCGCCAAACAAACACCTCCGGCAAAAGGGGGCGCAAATGAGGGTAAATAACCTGTTACCTATTGCATAACATTTGGCTCAAACAAAAAGCGAAACAGGCAGCATTGTCTGTTTCGCTTTTTTATTGGTGGTTTTCCGCTACAAAGCGCGGCAGCTATCCAACTTTTCGGCAAGTACTTAGATAAGCGCTTTTTTTAGCCCTGTTCATAGCTACATTTCTTTCGTTTTACCGCACAGACCGCATGGAGTTGTCAACGTACACAATTACTTTGTGCGATTATCTTTTGCGTTCCTTGCGGTTAAACGCTTCAAATTTGCAATGCTGCAAACGAAAATGCTGAGATGACAGGTATAGCTCCTAAGCGGTTATTCTTTTCGGGCAATTGCTTAGCGGCCGCCTGCCGGGGTTCCGCCGCCCAACTTCTTCAGTTCGTCAATACTGCTGTTAAATTTAAACCGGTTGTAAACGGTATTCAGCGCGTCTTTATCGGTAAGGAATGGGTAAGCAAATTTTACCAACTCCATCTTGGAACTTTCAAAACTCATAACATCCAGCAATAGCCCCAATTGATTGCAATTAAGGCGCTTGCCCGTAATAGCCTGTTTGGCTGTATTTAACCGCGTATCGTCGTAATCCTGGCTTTTCATGGCATTGCGCAGTTGTTCAAAATCGGCATCGGGCATGCCCGGAGCCGGCTGCATGGGCTGCGCGGCATTACTCTGTGCCTGTTGCTGCTGTCCGGCATCGGGTCTGGTATCGGCAGGGCGCGGCCTTGGTTGCGGTTGAACCTCATCGGCATAGGGGTCATTGGGGTCGCGTTCAGGTCTTACATTAACAGGTCTGGTATCGTGAATTCTGAAACGTCCGTTAGAATCAATGTAGGCAAATATCTCGCTGTTTTCGGGAACTACTATGTAATCCACAAAAACAAGCCGCATACTCCACCTGTTTTTTCTCTGTTTATATACTTTCAGAAAATGGTTGCCCGGCGGCACATTGCGTATGGTAAAAGACGGGCGAATATCTTTAAAACGGATGCCGTCCAATACAATGGTGATAGGAGCTTCGTTGTACATTTTTATATGCAGAACCGACAATTCCTGCGCATACAACGATTGTTTACCTACCCACACACTTCCCAAAAAGGCAAGCAAAATGGCAAAAAATATCTTTTTCATATAAAGTGTTATTGAAGGTGAAATACTTTATGCATTTATTTAGACCACAATATAGCAACATCGGTTTAACCAATGCGGAAGGTATTTGTTTTACAAAGAAAAAACAGCATCTTTGCAGGGCAAAAAGCTACTAATACTCAAAAAACCCGGTTAACCGGTTATACCATTAACAGCATGAAGAAAATTTTAGTTGCCAACCGCGGTGAAATTGCGCTTCGCATTATGCGCTCGCTCAAAGAAATGGGCATACAAACGGTGGCGGTTTATTCCGAAGCCGACCGCAACGCACCCCATGTTCGCTATGCCGATGAAGCAGTTTGTATTGGCCCGCCGCCCTCAAACCAATCTTACCTCAAAGGCAACAACATCATTGAGGTTGCCAAAAAATTAGGGGTAGAAGGCATACACCCGGGCTATGGTTTTTTATCTGAAAACGCCGCCTTTGCCCAGGCCGTAACCGATGCAGGGCTTATTTTTATTGGACCCACACCTGCCGCCATAGAAACCATGGGCAGTAAACTGGCAGCTAAAGCTGCGGCGGCGCGCTACAACATTCCGATGGTGCCCGGCGCCGATACGGCCATTACCGATGTAGCCGAAGCTCACCGCATAGCCGAAAAAACCGGTTTTCCCATTCTTATTAAGGCATCGGCCGGCGGCGGCGGCAAGGGTATGCGCGTTGTAGAAAACCAGGAAGAATTGGAAGAACAAATGCAGCGCGCCATTAGCGAAGCCACTGCCGCTTTCGGCGACGGCTCGGTGTTTATTGAAAAATTTGTAACCTCGCCCCGCCACATTGAAATACAAGTGCTTGGCGATATGCACGGCAATATTGTACATTTTTTTGAGCGCGAATGCTCCATACAACGCCGCCACCAAAAGGTAATTGAAGAAGCGCCCTCTGCCATTCTTACCCCCGAACTGCGCGCCAAAATGGGTAAAAGTGCCGTTGATGTAGCCCGCTCCTGCAGCTATGTAGGCGCCGGCACGGTAGAGTTTCTGGTGGACGACCAAATGAACTACTACTTCCTTGAAATGAACACCCGCCTGCAGGTAGAACACCCTGTTACCGAAATGATAACCGGCATAGATTTGGTAAAAGAACAGGTGCGCATTGCCCGCGGCGAACCCCTTCGGTTTACCCAAAACGACCTCAAAATTCATGGACATGCTATTGAACTAAGGGTTTATGCCGAAGACTCTGCCAATAACTTTCTGCCCGATATTGGCACCCTGCATACCTACAAACCGCCCCAGGGACCCGGCATTCGGGTGGACGACGGCTTTGAACAGGGTATGACCATTCCTATTTACTACGACCCCATGATTGCCAAACTTACCGTACATGCCGCCAACCGCGCCGAAGCCATTGAAAAAATGAAGCGCGCTATTGCAGAATACAAGATTATTGGAATAGAAAATACCCTTTCTTTCGGCATGTTTGTGATGAATCACCCGGCTTTTACCTCCGGCCAATTCGATACCAATTTTGTAAAACTGCATTTTTCGCCCCAACTGCTGCACCCGCAGGGCAACCCCGATGAAGCACAAATAGCCGCTCTTATTGCCGCTCTTACGCTGGAAGAAATGAAAAAAACACAAACAGCTTCAACTTCCGTACTACCGGCCGGCAATCAAAATAACCATCACCGAACCCAATGGCAAATTAGGCGAAAAGCAAAATAGCCATACTTATAACCTGTAAACAATACCCGCCATGACTCCTTACAACCTCATGCCCGCTGATGCCAAAGTGTGGATTTACCAAAGCAGCCGCCCTTTTACCGCCGAAGAACTGCCCCAACTAACCCAGCAAATAGAAGAATTTGCTCAACAATGGGTAAGGCATGGTAAACTGCTGAAAGCCTGGGGCGGCGTTTTACACCGTCAGTTTGTAGTGCTTATGGTAGATGAGGCTGCCTTGTCTGCCGGCGGCTGCTCTATTGATGCCTCTACCCGTATGCTCAAAGAACTGGAAAAACAATACGGCATTTCCCTGTTCGACCGCCTTACCATTGCCTACCGCACCCCCGATGGACATATTGCCACCGCATCGCGCAACCAATTTGAACAACTGCTTGCCAACGGGCAAATTACCTTGGAAACCAACGTTTTCAATAATCTGATAAACACCAAAACCCAACTCGAAACCGAATGGGAAGTGCCTGTTTACAAAAGCTGGCATAAGCAATTGGTAAGTTAAGTCCATTGCTTCCCATTACTCTCCATGTCCATGACCGAAATACAAAACCTGCTTGCCCTGCTCAAAAATAACTACAACGGGCAAATGTGGTACGGAAACAACTTCCTACACGTACTCAAAGGCATTACCCACGAAATTGCCTTTACCCGCCCCTTTGCCGGCGCACATAACATTGCCGAACTGCTGGCGCACATGCTGGCCTGGCGACAATTTGCCATACAGCAAATTAAAGGCAATACCGCATTTACCGTTGAAATTGATTCGGAACAAGACTGGCCGGTTTACAACCAACCCGATGCCGGCCTCTGGAAACAACTATCCGAAGAACTGCAACAAACCCAAACCGAATTGGAAACCCTGCTCGGTAACGCTCCTCCTGCCCTTTTGGAGCAAACAGTTCCCGGTACAGAATTTAACTTCTACCTGCTGCTGCATGGCATACTCCACCACGATGTGTATCATCTGGCACAAATAGCTTTGGTTAAAAGGCAACTGCAAGCCCAAACCTGACACGGCAATCTGTTTTACCGTTTTTATGAAACAAGTCCCTATTTTGCACAAAGTAAGGCTTGCAGCTTATTTTCGGACTAAAAAACGTTACCTTTGTGGTTCATTTTACAAAACTTCATAACAAATTACAAATATATATGGAAAATCAAAAAATCCGCATCGAAAATGGCGTACTAACCGTACCCGATAACCCAATTATTCCTTTTATTGAAGGCGACGGAACCGGTGTAGATATTTGGCCGGCCGCCAAAATGGTGTTTGATGCAGCCGTAGAACAAGCATACGGCGGCAAGCGCAAAATTGAATGGAAAGAAGTGTTTGCCGGCGAAAAAGCCTATAACTTAACCGGCAACTGGCTGCCCGAAGAAACCCTCAACACCATACGCGAGTATTTGTTTGCCATTAAAGGCCCGCTTACCACGCCGGTTGGCGAAGGTATTCGATCCCTCAATGTGGCTTTGCGGCAACAGTTGGATTTGTATGTATGCCTGCGACCGGTAAAATATGTGCAGGGCGTTCCGGCGCCGGTAAAACGCCCGCAAGATGTTGACATGGTTATTTTCCGCGAAAATACCGAAGATATTTACGCCGGTATTGAATGGGCAGCCGGCACACCCCAAGTAAAAAAGGTTATTGACTTTTTGCAAAAAGAAATGGGCGTTAACAAAATCCGCTTCCCCGAAACATCGGGTATTGGTATTAAACCTATTTCAAAAGAAGGAACCAGCCGCCTTGCCAAAGCCGCCATTGAATTTGCCCTGCGCGAAAAACGCAAGTCGGTAACTTTTGTACACAAGGGCAACATCATGAAATATACCGAAGGGGCCTTTAAAACATGGGGCTACGAGGTGGGTATTACACAGTTCAGAAATCAAGTGGTAACCGAGCGCGAAAGCTGGATTTTGGACAACAAAGACAAAAACCCCAACCTCTCTACCGAAGACAATGCCCGAATGGTGGACCCGGGCTACGACCTGATGACCGATGAGCAGAAAAAGAAAATTTGCGCCGAAATAGAAGCTACTCTGAAACTGATGCCCACTCACGGCAACGGACAATGGAAAAAACTGCTCCTGCTGAAAGACTCTATTGCCGATATTACCCTGCAACAGGTGCTTACCCGCCCCACCAGTTTTGATGTAATTGTTACCCCCAATCTCAATGGCGATTACCTTTCAGACGCATTGGCTGCACAGGTAGGCGGCATTGGCATTGCTCCGGGTGCCAATATTAACTACCTTACCGGCCATGCCGTATTTGAAGCCACCCACGGAACCGCGCCCAAATACGCAGGTTTAGATAAGGTAAACCCAAGTTCGGTTATCCTTTCGGGGGTTATTATGTTTGAATACATGGGCTGGAACGAAGCCGCCCAACTCATCATCAAAGGCATTAACAACGCAGTAGCTGCTAAAACCGTTACCTACGATTTTGCCCGCCTTATGGAAGACGCTACCGAAGTTTCCTGCTCCGGTTTTGCAAAAGCCGTTATTACCCACATGAAAGACTAATGCCACTTGATTGCCAAATGTAAAAAGCCGCAGTTTGACAGAAACTGCGGCTTTTTCATTGACCAATTGCCTTTTGAGCCGGCCTTACAACGTTTTTAAATACTCCAGCAGGGCTGTTCGGTCGGTATCAGTTAGTTTATCGCCAAAGGTGTGGCCGGTGTTGCGGTGTCCCTCCAGTGTGGTGTTATATACCTGCGTGCTGCCGCCCTGGGTTTCTACGGTATAGTTCCAGCCCAGTTTCTGGTAGTTGTAGTCGTTGCTGTCAAAGGTGCGCTTCCAGTAGGTGGGGCGGCCGGTGCTGTTCAGCACATCGGCAACGGTAGGCACCGAGCCGTTGTGGAAATAGGGTGCGGTTGCCCAAATTCCGTCTAAAGGCGGTGCCATATAACCCCGTTTGGGCACCAATGCTGCCGAATGCGGCTCTTGTGCAAACCAACTTTGGGCGTGCCAGTTTACATAGCCTGCGGCATCGCCATAATACCCTTCGGCCAACAGTGGGTCTGTTTGTATGGTTTCCAAATCAACCAACAGGTTGGGGTAGCTTTCGTTTTGCCCGTAAGTGCCATGGCAACGGGCGCAATGTGTGTTAAATACCTGCCGGCCTTGTTCGGCCAGCGTTTGGTCTATGGTTTCGGGGTATGGCGGCGGTTGCAGGGTTTTGAGGTAGGCATATACATCGGGAAAATGGTTGTCCACCACACGTGCCTCCGAAGTATCGGACACGGTGAGCAAATTGGAAGCCATTATCAGCCTTGCAAAATCGCCTTCCCCCAAGCCGTTGTAATACAGGGCATGTTTTTTTTGTATATGCCACCACGCCGGTACATCAACGGGTGCCATTTGCGAAATTTCGGGCATTACCGGTGCATCAGACCATACAAAGTTTACCGGATTGCGGTGTGCGGCCAAAATAGCAAATACGTTGTTTGCCAGATTAATGCCCCGTACTTCGGCATGTAAAATCTGCGACAGTTTAAGCGTAGAGGTACGGAAAGGCAAATAGGCCTGCCATTCGGGCGAATTTTGACCGTAGGCGTTGGTAATGAGCAAATCGGCAATGGTAATTAGCCCCGATTGATTGCCGGTGTAGTCGGACGAACTGTTGCCCAAACCTTCTACAAACTGCCCGTTGATATACCCGCCATGGCATTGCAGACAGTTGGGCGATACCACCCTTACCCCGTTGAGTGCATTAACCGCCGAAAAACCGGCAGGCAGGTTGGCATTATCGCCGGTACGGCCAAGGGCATTGCCATCACCGGGCAGCAGGCCGCCAATTACGTTGTACGGAATACCGCTTGCCACATAGTTACCGTAAATGAGGTAATCGCGTCCGGCGGCAGGGTCGCCGTTGCGCTGGTCAGATTCGGGCAAGTAGGTAAGGTGGGCTGCCAGAGTATCTTCGGGCGTTATGTTGGTATTGTCGTCGTCATGATTGCACGACATGGTTGCCATAAAGGCAAAAAACACAAACAAAGCAAGGTAAACAAATTTTTGTGTATTCATATCAGGTGCTTTTTTTAGCTAATATACTATAAAAACCCATCTAAATGGCTGAGGTGTGTAAGTTTTTCAAAGATACCAACTTGCTTCGGAAAAATACAGGCGGCGAATAAAAATTTTCATTTTTAGTTTATAGGTTTTTTGCTACAAAAAAAGGCTGCCCCTTGTTACAGGAGCAGCCTTTTTTGCTGTTAAGCGGCAGGTTTACCGGTTATCGGGTAATAACCATTTTTTCCGATATAACCGTGCCGTTGCGCATGGTCATGCGGCAAATGTACACCCCATCGCCCAGGTTACCGGCGGTAAAGATAATTTTGGCAGGCAAACCGGCAGTAAGTTCGCCGTTGTAAATTTGGCCTATCCAGTCGCCTTTCAGGTTAAACACATCAAGGCGGGCTATATCGGTCGTGCCGGCGTTCATTTCAATGGTGGTTTCGTACTGGAACGGATTGGGGTAAATATCGAGGCTGCACTCATCGGCTGCCAATTTACCGCGTCCGCGTACTTGAAGCGGAACCCAATACCAACCTATGGTAGCTTGTTCGGGATTACCGGAGTCGGTAACGGTAACAATATACCAACCCGATGGTAACCCGGTAATAGTACTCAAACCAACACCTGTTGTAGGTCCGGTATAGCCCGACGGGCCTTCCCACTGATACGTATATGGAGCCGTTCCGCCGTTTACAAACAACTGAATAGCGCCGGTTCCGTTGCCGTTGTCGGAAGAAACGGTATAGTCGTAAATATCCAGCAATTCGCCATCGCCGGGCGAGGTGTTGTTGCTGAATACCAGTTCGCTGCTGCCGCATCCGTTGGCATCGGTAACCGTTAACGACCACAAAGCGCCATCGGCATAAATTACCGATATTAAGCCCGGACTAAGCACGGTGTACGTTACATAGCCCGCGTTGTTCCACTCGTAAGAGTAAGGTTGCGTGCCACCACTAAACTGTATGGTGTTGTAGTTGTAGAAGGTGGGGGTTGAGCCTGTACCTTCATTATCATTTGTGCCGCCCGACAATATCTGGAATTGCGGAGGTTGCCCGATGGTTACAGATGTGCTGTAGGTACAGTTGTTGGCATCGGTAACGGTGTAGGAGTAAGTTCCGGCTGTTAACTGCGTGGCGGTGGCAGTGGTTTGACCGTTGCTCCACAAGAAGTTGTAGGGCGGAGTGCCGCCGGTAGCCGTTGCAGTTGCCGTACCGTCGTTGTCGCCATAGCAGAGCAGGTTGGTGTTGGCAGTAAGCGCACCCAGTGCAGAGGGTTCGGCAAAGGGTATGCTTAAGGTTTTAGCACAACCATTGGCATCGGTAATGGTTACACCATAAGTGCCGCCACTGAGGCCAGTTGCCGTAATGCCGGTTTGTCCGTTGCTCCACAGGTAGCTGTAGGGCGGGGTGCCGCCGGCAGGAACCAAGGTAATAGCGCCGGTGCCGCCGTTGCACAAAATGGGTGTTTGCAGGTTGTTGGCGGTAATGGCTGCCGGTTCAAATATGGTAAGACCGGTCATAACGTGGTTGCAGTTGTTGGCATCGGTAATGGTAACACTGTAGGTGCCACCGCTGAGGCCGGTTGCCGTAATGCCGGTTTGCCCGTTGCTCCACAGGTAGCTGTAGGGTGGTGTGCCGCCGGCAGGTGTAAGGGCAATAGTGCCGTTGCCGTTGCCATTGCACAACAGGTTGGTAATGCTGTTGGTTGCCAGCAGGGCATCGGGTTGGGTAACGTTAATGGTCTGGATTTTGGCGCAGAAATGGCTGTCGGTAATGGTAAGCGTGTAGGCGCCTGCCGTTAAGCCCGAAATAGACGGGGTGGTTTGACCGCTGCTCCATGCATAGGCGTAGGGCGGTGTTCCGCCGGCTGCTGTTACGGCTATAGAGCCGTTGGCGCTGCCGTTGCAAAGCGCTGCCACCACATTTACGGTGTTAAACACCACTTCGGTAGGCTGGTTAATGGTTACCGAAACTACCTCGTCGCAGTTGTTGGCATCGGTTACCGTTACGCTGTGCGTTCCGGCGGGCAGGCCAAAGGCATTTTCGGTAGTTTGGCCGTTGCTCCACAGGTAGGTGTAGGGCGGTGTGCCTTGCGTAGCAACAACAGAGGCTGTGCCGTTGGAATCGCCAAAGCAATTGAGCGCTGCCGGCGCTGGTGCGCTAAGCGTAAGCGGCGGTATAAGGTTCACATCTATGGTTCTCACCAATTCGCAGCCGTTGCCAAATGAAACGGTTACATGATAAGTACCGGGTGTAAGGTCAACTGCCACAGGCGTGTCTTGCTGGTTGGGGTCATCCCATTCGTAGCGAACGTTGCAAATACCGAAGCGAATATCGGGGCGTTTGCCATAGGCATAGAATGCCTGCGTAAATTCGCAGCCGGTAAATCCGCCATCATCATAATTACCCAAAGCCGAAGTGTAGGGCGTAGAAGAAACCGCCACTGCATCGTTGTAGAACTCTGCCGACGGACGGTGGTAGCATATACCAACAATAATGTTGGAAACACCATCCCACTCGTAAGTATATTGCAGTTTGTGCATATTCCAGCCGGTGGTAGTGGTTACATTGCCTTCAAATACAGTCCAGCCGCTGGGTAAAAATTGTCCGGCGGGTAATTCGTCTAAATCGGTGCATTGCATTTTAATGGTAAAGCCGTTTATAGGCAATACACTCAGCTTTTGCACTACGTTAAAGCCCAGCTGGCTGATGGTTCCTTCGGTAAGTCCGGCGGCGCGCAATTCTTCGGCAGTGTAGAGGAACTGGAAGCGCACATCTTCCCAATCGGTAGCATAGGGAGATAAATCAGATGAAGCGCTGCCGTCGGGGTCGGTATTGAGGAAATCGGGGTTAATACACGGACGTCCGCGCAAACCACAAACCACGTCGGCGCTTACCGTTGCCGTACCGTCGTTGCCGGCACAGGTTACCTCGGTAGAGGCAGTTACCAGATCGTTGCAGGTAGAGAACGGGAACACATACGGAACCTGAAGGGTACCCAAAGCAGCATCGGGTTCAAAGCGCAGGGTATCTTCGGTAACAGGATCAATGGCAGCGGTGAGGGTGTAAATTTCGTCTTCGCTGGCATCGTACATCTGGAATTGTATGGGCTTACCAATAGAAGTACTGTCGCCATATACGTTAAAGAACACAAGGTGGCGATTTACTGCCGGTTCAAAACTTACCATTTCCATACCTTGCGTAGCGCTTGGCGGTACACATACGGTGCTGTTGCTTTCTACCGATGCGGTAATGCGGTCGTTGGGGTCGGTAGAAGGTATGAGGTTCACCGAAAGCTCGCCCACAATGGTCATGCTGTACTGGTAGCAGCGCGAGTTAACCGACCACGATGGTACGGCAAATTGCGGATAGGTAAGGTCGAACGGGTTTTGTACGTAGAGTTTATAGCCCTTACCCGGTTCCATGGTTTGCAGGTTGCCGTTTGACCATGCCAAGCCGTCGTAGCCGGCAAAGCCGTCCACCTGACTGCGTATGAGGTCGCCCTGTACAAAGTTGGCATTGTTGAGGGTGTTGTCCACCAGATCTTCGGTTTGCGAGGTGTAGCCTATCCAATTCCAGCCGGGCGACAGGGTGAGGGGGTTCATGGGCGCATCTACCGGTTCGCCGGGCAGGCAAAGCACATCGGCAGGCGCGGCTATCTTAATAAGGTAGGCTTTCTCGTTCTCAATGGTTTGCAGTGAACCGTGCCAGCCCAGACCTGTGGTATATTGGGCAAAACCGTCCTGCGATTTAATGATGTCGCCGGTGGTGGAGTATTTCAATCCTTCCAGCACTTCATTCACCGACATATTATTGCCCAGTACGTTAAACGATATCCAGTTCCAGCCTTGGTTAAGGTCAATACATTGTACCCTTCCTGTTGCGTGCAGCCTTACGGGGTTGTTGTTGCTGCCTGCTACACTGCCATCGGTAAACTGGCCTGTAGAGAAGAAGATACCGGGTGGTTGAGTACCGCTTGCCAGCTTAAATGCAGGGCCTTCTTCGGAGTATTGTATGCCTAAATTGGCATCCCACAACCTGAATTCAATTACATCGCCATAAGCGGTATTGCTGTACACATCTAAGAAGGCAATGTATTTCCATCCGTTGGAGGTAAATACTTTTTCTACGTTGGCCACGCCGCGTATCTGCCCGTTTACAAAAGCAGCCACCTTGTCAAATACATCGGTAGAAACGTCTATCTGATAGGGGCTGGGATCCATATCCAAATCTACCACCAGGTTCATACTGTATTCAAAGTCGTAGGGATTCACCACCCAAACAGGCGGTTTGGCCAGTACGGTTACATTTACAATACAATAAGTTTCAAACTCCGGTGCGGTATTGGCTATGTTGTTCACCACTGCCGTAAGCGTATCGGTATAGGTAACGCCGTGCGGCAATTGGGTGGCATCTACCTCTAAGTTGGCAGCAAGGTAGGAGTTGCCTGCTATGCTGGTAGCGCCGCCCTGTATGGTGTAACTGAGCATGGCCGGGTTGCCCACAAAGGTATTGAAGTGGCGGGTAATGGGGCTTACGTTGATGAGCTGAATGGGCACATCGGTTACATCGCCCTGGTAGAGTGTAACGTTTACGGTAGGCGGATTCCAGTACACTACCCTTCTTTGTACCACGAAACTCCACGAAATGGGCGCCCCGATATGGTTGCCGAATATATCCTGTGCATCCATAACATTCACCTGCAAGAGGTGTCCTTCCACCTGATCGAGTACCGAAGGCTTGATGTTGAGTTGCAGGCGCACACCGCCGTTGCCCCCACACCCGATGGTGTAGTCATCATTGGAGCCGTACACGAGCGTATCGCCGGTGGTTACGTCAATGAGCGACAGGGTGTTGGGCAGGTCAATGTACAAGGTAGAAATTTCGGGGCCGGGGTTAATGGCCGTGGGTATGAGGCAGTTCATGACCTCGCTGAAATCAACATAAATGAGGTCGCCCTGCGACAGTACACCGTCTGCCGGTTCGGGTTCTCCGTATAAGCCGTCGAAAGAGCGGTCTATGGTGCCGGGCAGCATTTCGGAAGAGTTGAAAGCCGTGCCGGTGGGGGTTTGGCAAAGCGCCCTTGCCCGAATTTCGTAATCGCCATCCTGCAAACCTGCTACGTTCCACATTTTGGTATAATAGCCGTCGAGGTATTTGGCCAAGGTGTCGCGCGGAATGGGCACAAACATGGGCAGCCATTCATTGCCGGCAGTGGTGCTGCGGTATTCCATCAATACTTCATGTATAGCAGTAGTATCGTAGTTGGTAATGGTAAGCTGTAGTTGGTTGTTGCTGTTGGCATGAACCAGCCAGTTATCTATGGGCGAGGCCAAGGTAATATCGGAGCAGGGGCTTTGGAAATGCGCCGATATAGTAACAGTATCGGCAATATAGAGGCTACCGCCGGCATCAAATACGTTGTACTCGCATTGCGGGTAGGTATAAACCTGTATATTGTCGTAGTTGTATTCTTGCGGGCCTCTTAAAATAGAGAGCACGGTGGTAATAGACTGGCCGGGGCCGAGGTAGTAGTTGGTACCGCCGCCAAAACCCAGGTTATCGCCGCCAAGTGTTATACTGGCACCGTTGGGGTTAGTGGCTTGCACCAAATTGACAAAGTAAATTCTGCCTTCATCGCTTTCGCTGTCGTTTCGGAGGGTAACGATGAACGAAGCCGGGTCGTCTGGCGGAACGTTGTCTTTAAACGGCACATCTTCCAGGGTTAAGACGGGGTTGTCGCGTTTTTGAGTACCCGGTTCCCACGGGCAGGAACTGGTACCTGCCACCAATTTAAATACCGGTACGCCATATACCTTGTCTTGGGCCGTGTTTACACTGAAGAAGTCACCCACATCGTCGTCGTCTAAGGTGAAATCGCTTGTATTTGTATAAGTGTTTTCAAAGCCGGTGCCACCTCCTATCTTAGATGATGACTTAATGAAGACTTTATTTTCAAGCCCTACTCCATTAACTTCTACACCTGCAGTATATGCTAACTGAGCATTTAAGAGGAAGTAAAAGTCTCGGCTACCGGTGGAGTTTGTTTCAACAGTTTGCGAACTATTAAACGGAGCGCCAGCGCTAAACGAGTAATTCACAGGGCTGTTGTTTTGAAGAGAAGCATTTGTTAAGCTGTCTTCAAGGCTGAGTATATTATTCCAATTTAGCAGTTGGAACTGATAGAAACGAGCACTGTCGCCCTTTTGTTGGGCTAAAACAGCGTTTCCTGCTGTTGCCGCATTTATAGAGTCCTGCCTATATATATTCACTATTTGATTATACTGGGCAGTCAAAGTGTTCTTAATGTGCCACTCTGTGTAAGCAAAAATAGTTTCAAAGTCATCAGGCTCAATGGCTATACTTTGGCTTTTATCCACTACGCAATTAGTGTATTCAATAACATCTGTGACGGCATAAATCATGTTAATACCCGAACCAGCATATACATTGCCGTTTGCTCCGGTTAACACAATATTGTCAGATGTAGTTGAATACTGCTGTGTGGCTTTTGTGCAAGTCTTCCACTCGTCATTGCCCTCAGCGGCCATTCCAAGTTCTAAACCAAGATTTATCCAGTTAAGTTTGATTTCGCTTTGGGTGTAGTAACCAAAGCCAACCATAAATTTAGCGCCTAGCTTAAAGTTCAAATCTGTGCCAATAGTATTCTCGGTAGTGTAGGCATATTTACGGCTATTGCACAAACTGGTGTCTTGTGTAATGGTGCTTGCGCTTTTGTCGCCGGGCGGCCGCCTTAAAATCATAAACGGTTCTTCGGGGAATTTGGTCAGGAAAGTGCTGGTTCTGGGTCTGGTACCGGTTACCAATACTTTAATCTGTTTGGGTGCAGTAAGCGCTCCGGCCACCTCTGCCACTACGTTAAATGATTTGAGGTAGGGGGAAAACACTTCCGGGAAATCGGGACGAAGGGTATGGTACCCCACCCCGTTGTAGAACGGTACCTGCATAACGCCATAGCCCGATACGTTGTCGGTAATATAGAGTATGCCTGAGTCTGCCGGGCATAACTGCCCATTATAATTTTGGAATACTTCAATGCTAATGGGCTGTTGCTCGCCAACGGCCATTACATAATTCAACCCGTCGCAGGTTTTGGTAGTAGGCAAATCGGCTAAGGTAAGCTGGAAGGGTTTATTATACACAAAGTCGAGGGTATCGGCCGATTCTTTTCGCAAATCGGTATTTTGGCTTCTGGACAGGAAGTAGTTCTCGGCCTGCAGGTTGCGCTGCCCGTTTTGGGTAACTTTTACCACCCTTACATTGTATTTAGTTGGTGGACCCTGGAACTGGAAGTAGCCGTTAGCGGGGTTAAAGGCGTATGGCGTAGCTGTTGGGCTAATGGTGTAGGTGAAACAGGGCGGGTCGGTAGTTACCAAAAGCTCCACATCGCCAATCAAGGCATTGCAAGCGCCCCTTACCGTACCGCTAATGGTGCGCACGGTGGTGTTGGTAAAGTCCACATCGGTTACATCGCCATCAACAAAACCAAGATTTATCTGTGCCGGGCTAAACACATGATCTCCACTTACTACCCGAGGTTCTATGATGTAATTACCCGGTTCGGAAATCGCTATTTCATACGTGCCATCGAGTCCTGTTTTATTACCAAGGTAAACTCCGTTAACAAACATCAGAACACTATCTTGCGGGCATGGAACCGGCGTGTTAAGCGTTACTTTTCCGGCAATGGTAAATACCGTATTATCGGTAAAGTTAACGTTGTTGGCAAGGTTATTAAACGTTGTAAGTGTGCGGTTTTGGAAGGTAGGGTTGAAATTGTGGCCTGTTTTTACAGGCATTATCGTAAATTCGGATTCTTCGCCGAAGAAGATGTTGTTAATTTCATAGTAGCCTGCAGCATTGGTGGTGGCACAGTATTTTACCGGCGGTATGTCATAAGTCCAGAAAGCGCCACTAATTTTGGCATGGCCGCCCATGTTTTGGGCAAAGTCGGCGGCTACGCCACCTTCTCCTTCGCTAAAGGCGTAGTAGGCCTGTAAGCCGGCTTCATCGCCGCGCAGGTAGCGGTTTTTGCGCTCCTGTATGGAGGTTTGGTCGAGCAGAATGTTCCAAACGCGTACTTCATCTATAAGTCCGTTGTAGAAGGCTGCCTGATTAAACCAACTGCCAATGCACAACTCGGTTGCCGCTGCATCTGTAAAGCCCGAAGCTATGGTTCCTTGTTTTACCAATACTCCGTTTCGGTACAACCAAGTCATTTTATCCGAATTTCGGAATGTAACGGCATAATGGTTCCATGCTGCATTGGTAGTAGTGGTATCGGCTTCTATAACGCCGGCATTGTTGTTTGTTACAAAGCGCAGGCGGCCGGCGGGATTTAACCCTACTACTACGTTGCTGCCGGTATTGCCAAAGGTAAATATTGCCCTGTCAACGTTGCCGGTGGAGGGTTGTTTTGCCCAAAATTCAATACTTAAATCGGAGTTGGCCAAGTTAATATTGGTAGCTGCCACGGCGCTGTTGCCCGCTGTATTGACCGGTGCACTAAACTGCAGGGAGTGCTGATGAAGGTTGCCGTTGGCGCAAACTTCTATATTGGGCACACCGGCCTGCAGGGTAGATTTTACTTCGCCGCTGATGCGGCCTACCGGGCGCACAAAACCTTCATCGCAAATTCTGTAAGAAGCGCTGCTGGAAGAGTTGGTGTACACCTCTAAACAGTAGGTGGTCAATTTGCCGGGTATGGCATCGTAATCGTAGTAAATGCTGCTGGCAAGGCCTTCTTCGGCAATCAATTCACCGTCGCGGTAGATGCGGAAGCCGTCGGCTACGTTGTTGTAGCCGGCATTGTTCCATTGCAGTTTTACGCGGTTGGAGAATGCGCCATCGGAAGCGGTTAAGTCTTCGGGCGGTAAAATATAAACATAGGCCGAGCCATGGTCGTAACTCAATGGATTTGCATCGCTGTCATCATTGGGCGCGCCTATTACTACGGTGTTGTTCACCATAGCTAATGAATAGCCAAAGGCATCGTATCCGCCACCCGGGTCGGGGGCTACCAATTTGGCCGCCAATTGCCATACACCTCTTATTTTTTGATAGACAAATACGGCGCCGGCATTGGGTCCGGCGGAGTCGTGTCCGGGTGCGCCAATAACTACCCTGTTGCCTGCAGAAGCCACGGCAAACCCAAACTGATCGTTAGCAGTAGGGGTAGGCGGCGATATGGTTTGTATATTGCTTTGGTAGCCGGTTCCGCCGTAATTGGACAAATATACCCGACCGGCATTGGCGCCACCGGTGGCATTGTTGGGCGCACCCACAAATACGGTATTGTTGTTGGAAAGCGCTAAGCGCCAGCCAAAATATTCGTTGGCAGTGGTTGATTGCAGGTAACCGTTTATGCCCGACATCCAGACTTGTCCGCCCTGGCCGCCGTTGGTGCTGGTGGGGTCGCCCATTAACACATTGCTGCCGCCGTTAAATATGCGCACAGAGGTGCCGGCAGTAGATGCTACATAAGGAGAACTTGCGCCAATAAGGCCGCCATTGTTGGCAACATCATAGCGGTAAGAAGTACCTCCCCCTACCCTGCCCGGCGAACCTATGGCTACCCAACTGCCCTGTATATCTACAGAGGCGCCAAGGTATTCATAACTATTGGAGTAATAGGGACCTAAATCGACCGGTTTTTTGGTGTGTTTGTGTGTCCAATCGCCATTGCTGAATTCGTATGCGGCTACTGCCCCATTCTGAATACTCAGTTTATCGCCAACCTGGAATGGCCAACCCGAATAATATGGATTGGGGTAATAGCTATGGTACGGAATTCCCACCACAATTCGGTTGCCATCTATATCAACTGATTCTCCAAATCCATGATAATCGTATGGCGGTACAATTTTATAAGGACAACATGGAAATGGAAAAATTGTAATAGAGTCTTCAATGGGGCGTGGCAAGTTTTTTTCCTGTTCCCATGCACCTGCCGTACCTCTGAATACAAAGGCTTTACCATCATTACCCGGTGCGCCTAATACTACCGTAGAACCCGATATACCCACCGATTTACCTGCCAAATCGTAGGCATTAGAAACGTCGGGTACGAGTTTGGTACTGGAAGATGTTTGCGGCAAGGGCGAAGTTGGCGTGGTTTGGGTGCTGCCTTCGTTGCAGGCCAGAGTTATATCCGATTCGCCTAAACCCGATTTGAAGGTGGTCACGCAATATTGGTAGATTGACTGGGAATTTACCTCAAAATCATCGAAAGAGCTGGTGCCCTGCGGCCGGGTGGCAATAAGGAAGCCGTTGCGGTAAATGCGGAACGAGCGCCCGGGTAATGATGAGCCGTCTGCCCAGGTAACGGTTACTTTGTTGGCAAAAGTACCGTCTGTAGCCTGTACGTTGGTGGGTGGTTTTATTTTTGCCCCGCCGGTGCCTATGGAGCGCTCAGAACTGCCAAAAACGGGGCTGAAAGATTCAATTTCGTATTTATACACCTGCAAAGAAGTAATGGAACTTTGGTCGGTAAAGGTAAGGGTGGCGGGGTTGTTTATGGTAGTAAGCAAGGAGTTATCGCGGTAAATGCGGTAACCGGTGGCCACCGTTGAGGGGTTAGACCAATTGAGCACTACCTTATCTTCGTGGTTTGGAACGCCGTTGGTAATAGAGGTGAAAACCGGTTTTTTGATAGTAATTTTACCTTTATCGCAATTCCATTCCGATGCGCCCCAACTGCCGTGGTAGGCTTCTATGCAATAGGTATAGTCGGTAAGGCCTACCACATCGGGGTCGTCGTAGGGGGTAAGGAAAACGGGCAAATCGGCTATGAGTACGCTGTCGCGGTAAATGCGCACACCTTCGGCCACGGTAGAACTGCTCACCCACGACAGGCGCACTTTGTTTTCATAGGTGCCATCGGAGGCGGTAAGCACCGGCGGAGTAAGTTTAATACCGCCGTCTTTGCAAATAGCTTCCGATTCGCCATAGGAAACATGGAAAGCCACCACGCAATATTCGTATACATTACCCGAAACGGCATTGAAGTCATCGAAAATGGTAATGGTTGGGTTGAAAATGGTATAGAGCAAATCGCCGTTTCGGTAAATACGGTAACCGTTTGCAATGGTAGGCAGTACGGCGGCATCCCATTTAAGACGCACTCTGTCTTCATAGTAATCGGAATTAAGCGTAGCGCCAAAGAACGGATAAGTAGCGGTTAAGTTTTGCGGCTGTTTAATAGCAGCCGACCCAACATCGCAGGCCAGAGACGATAATACCTCCACTCTGGTAATAAGCGTATCGTACACATAAGCGGTACTGGCTGTATCCAGAATTTCTACGTTATAAGATGGCGGGTTGCCGGGTATGGTGTCTAAAATATTGAGGTATGGTTGCAGCGGGTCGTTTAAGGAAGTAACCACACCGGGTATGGTGTCAAAATCGTACACCGGATAGAGGGGGTTAAACACGGTGTCGTAGTAGGCATAGAACATTTGCAGGCAATAATCGTACTCAATAAGCGAGTAAACATTCATATCGGTATAAGTGGTAGCGGTACCGGGCAGGGTATCAATAATACCGCCGTTTTTACGCACCAAAATACTGTCTTGAATAAGCCCTGTAACGCATTTTGGGCAGGGCAGGTTGTGCAGGGTGGTTACGTTGCTCCAGTTAAGCACAACACGGTCTTCGTACAGGTCGTCGGTGGCGGTAAACCCTGCCGGCGAAGCAATAGTGCCTTTGTAGCCTATATTGCAAACGGGCTGCGATTCGCCCCAAATAGGATGTACGGCGGTTACGCAGTAGGTATAAAGCGTGTCGAGGTCAACGTTAAAGTCGTCGAGCGGGTTGGTAGCGGAGGTAAAGGTATTGAGCAGCACGCCGTTTTTGTACTTGTAAACCTTGTAGGAAGTAGCAGAGGTGCCGGGGAAAGGCACCCATGTTACCTGCACTTTTTGTTCAAAAACGCCATCGGTAGCCGATGCAGATTGTGGTTGTGCCAGCATTTGATAAAAATAGGCCGAGCCGGCATTTACCCCATTCAGGTTATCGCGGTAAGCGCCAACGGCAACCGTGTTGCTGTTCACACTAACGGCATAGCCGTATTGGTCGGCGGTGCTGGTTCCGGTAGGCTGTAGTACGGTTCCGTACTGTGTCCATACGCCGCCTGCCTGCGTAAATATGTATGCAGCGCCCTTGGCTGAATTTTTATACCTTGCCCCTACCACGGCGGTGTTGTTGCTAAGTCCTACACTCCAGCCAAAGTTGTCGTTGGCGGCTGCGCCGGTGGGGGTAATTTTGTTTTGGGTGGTAAAAGTAGCGCCGCTAAAAATATAGGAAGCACCGGAGTTGGTTCCGTTGTCGTCTCTTCCGTATGCGCCGGCAATAACCCTGCCGTTGCTAAACGCCACCGAATTTCCCATATAGTCATTCATTAACCTGTCTGATGCGGTGCATTTGGTAAAGAGGTTAAAAGTGGCAGTGGTGGCGGGTGGCAATATACCCTGTTGGTAAATATACACAGCGCCGGCATTGGCAAAATAGGTAGGCGGCGTACTGGGCACGTCGCTATACCGGGCGCCTACTGCCAAATTGCCCCCCTCCAAAGACACACTGCATCCAAATTCGTCTTGCAGCACGCCGTCTATGGCGGTAATTTTTTGTGCCTGTGTCATGGCGGGCAGGGAAGCGCCGGTAAAAATATAAACGGCGCCGGCATCGTTACCTTTGGTATTGTCGCCGGGGGCGCCAACGGCCACTACGCCGTCAACAAGGGCAACCGATGCGCCAAACAAGTCGCCGGGTATGCCCGGGGGTATCAATTTTTTGGCAAATACCCAGTTGGTTCCGCTTTTAAGATACAGGTACACCGCGCCGGTATTGCTGGTTACGCCGGGAGCGCCAACGGCCAACATGCCATTATAAACTGCTACCGAGGTGCCAAATTTATCGCCGTTAGCGCCATCGGGGGCGGTAATTTTGGGGCGGGCCATCCATGTGCCGTTTTCTAATTCATAAAGATAAGCAGCTCCTTTGTTAGAGGCATCGCCGGGAGCGCCTACCACAATTACCTGTGGCGCCACAGCCACCGCGCTGCCAAAGTCCTGGTAGATTGCTGCGGGGCTGGGGGTAATTTTGTTGGTAACATCTTGTGCCTGCAAATTGCCGGAAGTTATTATTTGGAACAAGGCAATTAACAATGTACCATACAGGCCAAGCATAAACTGCCCGGAAAAAATGGGTACACGATAAGGGCTAACAGATGGGGTAGAAGTTTTCATAATGAGCCTATTTGAAATTGAGTAATATTAATGCGCTCTATTGCTCCGCAACGGGAACAAAGAAAGTATGACTGATTGTATAAGGCGCTTACAGAAAATAAAAAACAAAAATGCGGCATTGCTTTCCTTTCCTCCTTCCAACATGCTGTTCAACCATCTATACAGGCAGGAAAATGCAACATGAAAACCACAGACTATCAATTATTGCTAACTGTGTGAAAGACAGAAAACACCCTGTATTTTGAAAGAACCCGATTTTGGGGTTAAATATAAGCGTCAATTTACGCTTACCCAAATTTTTGACAGATTTTTGTCATTTTTTTGTCATTTTTTTTATTTACATAAGATAGTATCGTTTTATTTTAACAAAAAATATAGATAATTATTTTTTTATAAATATTTATAAATAGCAAAAATTAACAAACAAAAATTAGTTTGACTAAATAACTAAGTAAAGAACAGGAACTTAGGTATTTATAATTTAAACAATGCTAATGTTGGGTTTTCAGTTGGTTGCGGTATTGCCGGGCGGCTTCGGGCTGCCCGGTGGCTTCAAGGGCTTTGGTCAGGTTTTCCAATGCCTGTGCATCGTTGGGTTGTAAAGACAAGGCCAGTTTACAGGCTTCTACTGCTTTCTCATATTCGCCGTTGGTTGCCTGCAAATGACAAATGAGCGAATAGAACTGAGGTTTACCCGGGAAAAGCATTGCGCCCTCCTTCAACAACCCAATGGCATCTTCATAACAGCCGGTATTTACGTAGCACCAGGCCAAATAACGGTAGGCTTCGGCATAATAGGGTTCTAAGAAGAGCGCTTTTTCAAAAAAGGCCATGGCTTCCTGATAGCGCTCCTGGTTGTAATAGTATTGCCCCATGCCAAAATAAGCGGCCGGTTCCTGCGGAAACCATTGGAGGTTATTTTCCAAAAAAGGCAGCGCTTTCTGCGGCTGGTTAATACTTAGGTAAACCGATGCCATTTTAAGATTTGCCGATAAAAAGCGCGGGTAAATTTCCAGCGCACGCAACTGTGCGGCTTCAAAGCGTTTAAAACTTTCGGCGGCTTGCTGGGGTGTTTTGGCTGCCTGCATTTGGTCTAACCAAAGCTGGGCATAAAAAACATGCGCCATGGCATTATCGGGCATATTCTCCAAATCGGAGGTAAAAAGGGTTTGGTTGTTTTTCCAAACGGCATTTCTAAAAACAGTTTTGGCGCCGTAGGCCAACAACAACAACCCCATAACCAAAGCAAAACCGTATGTATTCAACGCATCATCGGGCAGTTGCTGCCGGTTATGTTTTCCTGTCAGGCGGCCTATGCCAAAGGCCAAGGCAATGCAAAACCCGGCCGAAGGCAGCAGCAGAAAACGCTCGGCAAGCGTATCGGGCAATACATTATATAGCCCGGCATTCATTTTCAGCATCAGGCTGCTGCTCAAAGGCAACCGTATCACTTCGGGCAGCAAAATGGTAATATGCGTATAAACCGACAGGGTGATGAGGTAAAACAACATGCCAAACCCTGCAATGCTTTTTCGTTTTACGCCGCTGATGGCATACCACAACAACCCGATGTGCAGCAGCAGCGACAGCCAAACGCGGTAATCGGTAAAATTGGTGAGCGGCAACTGGTTGTAGCCGTAGTGATATACCAATACTACCGGAAAAGCCGCAAGTTGCAGGTATTTTCCTGCAATGAGCAGCATGGTAGCCAATTTTTCGGGTAAAGCAACTGCGCCTTTCAAAATATTGTTCAGGGGTTCAATGGGCACGTTGGTTTTAAGCGGCGGTATTGTGTTACCGGAAACAGCCTGCATGGTATTACCCGGCAAGGATAACCAACCTGCTTTCCACAAAAACAGGGCAACGACACCCAACAGGAGCAGGGTAAGCGCCAGCGGTTTTACCTTTTGCCACGCCCCTGCCCCACGCAGTAAACCGCCCAATACCCACACCAACAACAACAAACAAATATTGTAAACCGCCAATGCCTGCAATTTCAGCGTTATACCCAAGACAAGTGTTATCAGCAGGGCAAATAGAAACAGCAGGCATAACATGCGGCTTTTTTCCCACCATAACATTACCCACCGCTTTACGTCGGGATGCAGGTAATATGCCATAATGGGTGCAACGGCAAGCAGGGTAATGGCATTTTCTTTGCTCAATTCCGATGCGGTAAACAATAACCAGGCTACCCCTGCCGGCCACCATTTGCCTTTTGTTATGGCAAGCCCAAAAAAATATAAGGCTGTCAGCCCAAAGAGCATCATTTGCACCTCATCGCGGCTTTTAATATTGGCCACTGCTTCGGTATGCACGGGCAGCACGGTAAACAGCAGGGCAGCGCTTAGCGGCACCCATTCTGCCACGGCGCCAAAAAGCAGGTGCAGCAACGCCAGCAACGCCACACAGCAAAAGGCATACAGCAAAACATTGGTAAAATGGGCAACATGCGGGTTATTGCCAAAAAGGGCAACCTCGGCGGCAAAACCAAGCTGGGTAAGGGGGCGGTAAACATGGCGTCCCTGCAAATACACTTTACCGGTAAAAATATCGGGTAGCGCTTCCCATCCTTTTTGGGTGTATTGGTTGTTTACTATTACCGCATAATCGTCCCATGCATAATCATACTGAAAAGTATTTGCATATAAGCCCATGGCAAGAATAAATACCGATACATACTGCCACCAGTTGTTGTATTGCTTCAATTTCGAGGCAGGCACTTCGGTTTGAATATATAAAGCCATAGAAAAATATGATTAATAAATTCAAAAGGATATTTAACGGCAATTTCCTAAAATTGAAGGTAAAAGACGGTAGTTTCGCTCAATTTTACTACTTTTGATGCATATTTCTTTCACATCATCACAAATTAATTTGCATAATTTCGTCACTATCATGAATAATTGCTCTTACCTCAACACTGTTTATTATTATATTTGGTTGCTGTTAGTGCCGTTGGTTTTGGTAGTTTCCTGCCAAACCGAAGAAAAAGAAATAAGCCCCGATGAGCTGAAAGCAGCCATGAAAACCGAACCCGACTCAGTAACCTATGTTTTGCGCACTGCCGAAAGTTACTTTCTGCAACGCGATTACCCCAAAGCCAGAGACTCTTACAAGCAATTGGAAAAACTGTCAACTTCCGAAACCTACCGGCAATATGCCGAACAACAAATTGCCGTATGCGATGAAAAAATTAAGGAAATGCCCAATCTGCCCGAAGAAAAAAAAACCGATCCGCCAACAACCGAGTGGTGGAACACATTAGATAATGATTGGAAAGATATTTTCAGGGCCGATTACTTTAAAGGTGAGGCAACGCAAAAAGACATTAATAAGATTTTTAACGAAATGCTGCACATTAACCTCACCGGTAAACCTGTTACCAATATTGAACCCCTGCGGCCGCTGGTCAGAATGCGGGCCATTGAAATTGCCGGCACACAGGTTTCCTCCCTCGAACCCATTTCTGAACATAAACGATTGTGGGTGCTGCGTGGTAACAATACCAAAATAGACAACCTTCAACCCATTGCCAACCTAACCACCATAGGCGAACTGCAACTGTCATATACGCCGGTTTCCTCTGTAAACCCGTTGAAAAATTTAATTGACATGAATTATCTGAACCTCAACGGCACTAAAATAACCAATATTGACAGCCTTGCCGGTATGCACACCATGACACACCTTGACATCTCCGACACCAAGGTGTCTTCGCTGGAGCCGCTTAAAAACATTGGCGCTTTGGAAGAACTCTTTTGCTCCAATACCCCCGTTGCCTCATTGGAACCCATTGCTAAACTGGGGTTGCTCAAAATGTTGGTCATTAACGGAACCAAGGTTACTTCCCTTGCCCCAATTGCCAACCTGCAAAACTTAGAAAAACTTTATTGCAAAGGCACGCCCATCCCCCGCGAAGAGGTTATGCAATTTATGTCGCAGCACCCGGCTTGCCAGGTTGTTTCCGATTATTAACCACCTCTAAATCGGGTTTACAGGGCAGTTTTGCACAACTGCATTGCCTTCATTTCGTTGCTTTGCCGGTTTCTACATAAGCCCCGGCAATTCTTTCTATATGTTGCGGTTACTGCAATATTGGCATCTTTTTACTTATTACCAAAGAATTAACGCCGTTTTTTTTACAAAAAAATGACAAGTTTTTGAACATTTTTTATCTTTGAGCCATAGCCCAGCCTTAGCTTCCACCCAATGTCTGTTTGGTGGGTAAATACCGCCTGTTTTCCCGAAAGCAAAGCAAAAGCCCAAAAGCTATAGGCTTATTAATTTATTTATTTCAAAAATATTTTTTATGAGAAATTACCTCAACTCCACCTTTGCAACAAGCAAAAGCCGAAACACAAACGGCATCCTGTTCATGAATGTTCAAAGCACTTTTTGTAGCATGTTTTTGATGTTGCTATGGCTTATGCTATATACGGTGCCTGCAAAAGCACAATGCACGGCCGTAGTGCCGCCGGCAACGGTTAACGGGGTTAATGTTACCGGCTCGGGTACAGGCAGTATTCAAACATTTCTGACCGCTTTTACCAGTTGCGGCAGTGTAACCACTCCTGCCAATTCAATTTGGCTTGGGCCAAGCGGCGCTTTTAGCTATACTTTTACCTTTTCGCAACCGGTAAACAATGTAGTGGTAGCAATTACCGGCACCGGTGGCAATATTAACGAAACCTTTACCATTACTACCAGTGCCGGAACACCCTCCTTAACGGCCATCTCCTCCTGCTTTTCTTCTATTGCAAGCAATGTCATCACATCGGGGGCAGGCGCAGGTGCAAATGGCGGCGGCGGTTATTTCAGAGTTTCCAACACCGGCTTTTATACCACGCTCACCATTGCCGGCCCCGGCGGCGACAACGGTTCTCAGGTTGCTTTGTGCGGCGATTCCTTTGCCCCTTCCGGTTGCAGCGCCACTACCCTTTTTGTAGATGCAAGTGTACCGGCAAGCGGTTCGGGTACTACCTGGGGCACTGCCTTTAAAACCTTTGACGAGGCATTGTTCACCGCCCACACTTGCCCCAATGTAACCACTATTAATGTTGCGGCCGGACTCTACAAACCAACCAAAAAGCCCTATAATGCAGGTTTGGAAATTACCACCGCCGATGCCCGTGAGGTTACTTTCCACATTCGGGATGGATTGGCGGTGTATGGCGGTTTTCCCGCCGGCGGCGGTACGCGCAATGTAGCAGCAAATGCTACCATTTTAAGTGGTGATATTGATAACAATGACAGTAATGTTGATGGAAATAATATTGCCGAAACAACTGCCAATATAGCCGGCAGCAATGCCTACCATGTGGTGTTGGCCTCGGCTGCCGCAAGCGGGGGGGTTGGCGTTACAATAGATGGCTTTATCATAACAGCAGGCAATCCTAATGGTACCCTTAATTTATCTGTTAATGGAAATAACATTGGCAGAAACAATGGCGGTGGTATTTTCATCATCAACGGTACCAATACACTCACCAATAATACCCTGTCGGGCAATTTGGCAAGCAACCAAGGGGGCGGCATGTATGTACAAAACGGCACCAACGCAATAACTGCCAGCACCCTGTCGGGAAATACCGCTTTTACAGGCGGGGGTATTTATGCCCAAAGCGGCGTCAACAACACCATTGTCAACAATGCCCTGTCCGGCAATAGTGCAAGCGGCGGAAACGGTGGGGGTATTTTCATGACCCTTGGAACCACTACGCTTACCAACAACACCTTGTCGGGTAATGCGGCAACCGGCAACGGCGGTGGACTTTCTACCTCCTCCGGTACCAACACCATCAGCAACAATATTTTTTGGGGCAATCAAAAAGCGGGTAATGCTGCCGTACAAGGCGCCGACTACAATGCAGCGGGCGCTAACGGCAATACCTTTACAAACTGTCTCCTGCAACTAACAAGCGTCAACTATCCGGTATCTACCGCCACACCTTATGGTATAGGCGCTGCCGCCACAGGTAATATTTTTGCACAAGATCCCTTTTTTGCTAATGCCGCAGATATTTACGGCGCAGACAATTTACACCGCACCGCCGATGACGGACTGCGCCTTAGCTCTTGTTCACCGGCTATTAATTCGGGAACCTCTACCAATGCCCCGAGTACAGATATCATTGGTACAAGCCGCCCTCAATTCACCGGAATAGACATAGGCGCTTATGAAAGTACAACCAATTTTTCCGCTCCAACAGCCAATATCAGCGGAGCTACTACGGGCTGTGGCAGCGTTACCTTAACTGCTTCGGGCGGCACAAGTTATGCGTGGAGTGGCGGTAACAGTCCAACATCGGCAACAAACACCTTTACCACATCGGGCAGTTATACCGTTACCGTAACGGAAACAAATGGCTGTTCGGCAACGGCAAGCGCTTCGGTAACGGTTAACACCGTTTCAACTGCCAATGCTGGTCCCGACCAAACTGTTACAGTGAACTCCGCCACTATGGCTGCCAATACGCCCGCCTTCGGAGTAGGACAATGGTCATTGGTTTCTGGTTCCGGCACTATTACCAATACAGGCAGCCCCACCACCTCCATTACCAATCTTGGAGTTGGCACAAATATTTTTCAATGGACAATCTCCAATGCGCCATGTACACCCAGCACAAACGAAGTTGAAATAACTTATGCCCCTCCTGTTAGCCTCACCTGCCCACAGAATATAGCGGTAGCCGCCTGTCAGACGCAAGCCGCTGTGAATTTGGCTTTTGACAATTGGCTGGCAACAGCATCTGCCAGCGGCGGCTGCAATGGCTCTTTATCGAACAATAATACAGGAGCGCCGTCGGCTTGTGGTGGTTCAACAACCGTAACCTTTACCTACACCAGCACCTGCACACCCTTTACAACCACCTGCCAGGCAACCTTTACGGTAACTGCAACTGCATCTCCCACACCGGTTTTTAGCAACTGTACCAATAATACTGTTTCCCTGGGCTGCAATCCATTAAACCTGCCATCTTGTACTGCTATTGCTTCCGGCGGATTTGGCGGCAACGTCACGGCATCTAACTCTTGCGGTTCCGTACCGGTGACCTGTAGTGCAGGCTCAATTGTTGAAAATGGATGCAACCGCACCCAAGTTTTCACCTTCGAGGCAACGGCTTGCGGGCAAACGGTTACCTGTACCCGAACTTTTACCTGGACTGTTGTAACGCCGCCATCGTTTAATGGCACCTGTGGGAATGGCGTTATCAACCTTGGCTGCAACCCGGTGAACTTGCCGAGCTGCGACCCAAATGTTACAGCCTCCAACCAGTGCGGACCTATAACCGTAAACTGCAATGTTGGCGCTATAACGGTGAACGGTTGCAACCGCAGTCAAACACTTACTTATGCTGCAAATGCATCGGGCTGCGGTACATTCAGCACTTGTACCAGAATTTTCAATTGGCAGGTAACAACGGCTCCCGTGTTTGCCAACTGCGATAATACCATTGACCTCGGCTGTAACCCGGCAACCTTGCCAACATGTGTCAATGCCCAGACAACGCCCTTCGGCGGTGCCATCACTGCTTCCAATGAGTGCGGCAATGTTTCCGACATTACCTGCTCCGCCGGAACTGTTACAAACAACGGCTGCAACCGTAGCCAAGTATTTACCTTCACGATTACGGGCTGTGGCTTCACTACCACTTGTACCCGCACCTTCACATGGTCGGTGGACCCAACCGCCACATTGACCTGTCCGGGCAATACCACTACTGCTGCCGGTCAAACCCAAGTTGCCATTGATACCGAGTTTAGCAATTGGTTGGCGAGCGCCAATTTTTCCGGCGGCTGCAATGCAATTTTAACAAACAACAACACAGGTGCCCCGGCTGCTTGCGGAGGTTCTACAACGGTTACTTTCACATTAGACCTTATCTGCCAGACCGACAAAACCTGTACTGCAACCTTCACGGTGGCATCTCTCACCGCTCCAACGGGCGCTTTGACTATTACCAACAGTACCTGTTCTAACTGTACTTTGGGCAGCGGCAGCATTGCATTAGGAACCGTAACCGGCACCGGCGGAACGCTTGAATTTTCTACCAATGGCGGAACTAACTGGAGCGCAAGCCTACCCACCTATAATCAGTCCGGACCCGCACAAACCATAATAGCCAGTGTGCTGGGCGCCAACGGCTGCCGAAGCGCCACAACCAATGTAGGCACTACGTCGCCCGGCACCTGCACACCGGTAACCGCCGGCATTACCAACAACACCGGCACTACCGTGCTTACCTGCTCTACCACCAACATCAGCCTTACCGCCACCGGCGGCGACACCTACGCCTGGAGCGGTGGGTTGGGCAGTTTGGCTAACGCTACCGTAACTACTGCGAACACCTACACCGTAACCGTTACCAGCACCAACGGCTGTACGGCAACAGCAAACATTACCATAACACAAGACCCCACACCCTGCTGCCCCAATTTAACCGCAGCAGCGCCACCGGCAGTTGTGAGCAGCCAAAGCGCCTGCGCCGGCTGTGCATTGAGCGGCGGTGTAATAGCCGCGCCTGCTACTGCCTGCCCTGTGGGTTCTACCCTGCAATACTCTACGGATAACGGCGTGAGTTGGAGCACCACGCTA
>NBMY01000103.1 GCA_002212985.1 Sphingobacteriales bacterium TSM_CSS | reverse complement strand
TGCCGGTTCCGGCCAGGCTCATATCCAAGCCCCAAATTCGGGTATCGCCAATGTTAATAGATTGAAAACCGGTGCTTAACTCATCTGAAACAATTGAAACCGGCGATGAGGGTAAATCTGCATATTCTTTCCAAATAGGTGGACCCAATAAATCAATACCTAATATTGGCCTTAATAGATCACTCACGCCGAAGGTAAACTCCATCATGTTGTTATATTCGTTAATAAAGCCCGAAATATCGAAAAAGCCTTTCCATTCGCCTAATTTTAATCCTTGTTTAATACCTAATTCGGTGCTCCAGCCGGTTTCCGGTTTCAGGTTTTCGTTGGGAAAAATGCCAAAAGGTACGCCATTAGGTAAGCCTCTAATCGGAACATCACCTAAATTGGTTGATACATATTTTTCGGCAATGGTAGGAAAACGGTAAGCCTGCCCGAAGGATGCCCGTATGTAGGTATATTTTGCAGCCTGGTAGTTAACTCCTGCCCTGAACACGGGTTTTGCGTCGGTATCGTCTTCAATTTTATTAAACTCATATCTTGCCCCTAACGACACATTAAGTTTATCAAAAAACTTTTTATCTAACTGTAGGTAGGCGGCAATATTGGAAGAAGAGAATTGGTCGCCACCGCCGTACAATTCGGCATCAACTTTTGCCTTGTTGGCGGCAACCCCGCCGGTTAAGGTAAATGCTATGTCTTCAAATCGTTTTTGCACCTGCGCTTCGCCGTAAAAGAAATCGGAATTGGTGCTTTGGTCAGTGTCGTTTTGGTTGTTGTTTTTATAATAGCGTCCCAATAGTTTTACCTTAAAGCCCGATGCGCTGAAATACTCCACAAACGGGTCAACGGTGGCTTTCAGTCCTACATTGTTAATGGGATCCAGTGCGGTATACAACAGGTAAGCCCCTTCATCGGAAGAAGGTGCGTTGTTCCTGTCCCAAATAAGAAAACTGGCGCTGGTATTTTTTTGCAGGTTGGTATTCAGCCCTATGCTTAGGCCGGGCACATCTTTAAACCGGTAGCGCAAATTGGCGTTAATGCGGCCAAGGCGTCCGTAATCGGGGCGGCGCCAGCCGGTTTCGTTAAAGAAATAACCGCCTGTAACTAAGTCAAATTGGTTAAATTTTCTGCGGTAGGCAAAAGAAGCGCCGGTTTCTATGGGGTAAGCGCCGCCCCACCAGCTTTTATTAATGATGGTATCTATTGTTCCGTCTTCCTTATAGTGTATAACCTCGTTATTGCTTGGGTTTTGGTACATGCCGGTAAAAAAGGTAATTTTACCTTCGGGGGTAGATTTCGGGTAAGCGGTGCGCAGGTTTATAATGCCATTCATGGCCGAAGAGCCGTATAAAGCAGATGAGGCGCCTTTTACAATTTCTACCTGCTCTAAGTTTTCAATGGGTAAAAAATCCCAGTTCGGAAAACCGGCATCGGCAGTGAGCACCGGAATATCGTCCATGAGCAGCATTACCCGGCTTCCGGCACCGTAAGAGTAACCGCTGCCGCCTCTGATGTTGGCTTGTCCGTCCACCACGTCAACGCCGGGTGTGCGTTGCAGGGTTTGGTCTATGGCGGTACTGTTGGTGTTTTCCACCAATGAGGGTTTAATAACCTCTAATGACACGGTTTGCTCGCCTAATTTTTGCTCAAACTTGCCGGCAGTAACTACTACCTGTTCCAGCAGTTCGGTTTGCTGCCCCATGGCAATGTTAAGCGACACTACATCGCCGGCAGCTATTTTTTGGTTAACCTTGCGGTCGGTATAGCCCACATAGCTAAAGGTAATTTCATAATTTCCGGCCGGCAGTTGCAGGGTAAAATTGCCGTCAAAATCGGTTTGCGTGCCTTTTGTTTCGGCATTAACAGTTGTTGAAATGTTTACAAACCCAAGCGGTTCACCACTTTCAGAATCGGTTACATTGCCTTTAAGCGTGGCTTCTTTTTGAGCATAAGCAACCAAACTTGCCAAAAGCAGCAGAAAGTAAATACAGGTACGTTGAAGTTCTTTCATAAATTATTTTTTAAAATTAAGGTTTATTGTATTGGCTTAAAAACGTCGGCTTAAATTTGCCGTTAAAATATTGCTTTTCAGGCAATTCTGTTGCTTTTTGAGGCAAAAATATAGCTTTGCCCCGCAAACTGCCGCTGCAAGTTGCCTTACCGCCCAAACAGCCCCATTAACACTGCTTAACACAGTTTAACTTTGCCTTAACAACAACGACCCTATTTTTACCGTATCTTTGCAGCGGTTAAAGTTAATAATTAAAAAAGTAATTTTTTGAATTAAAAATTCCAACACTATGAAACATTTATCCATTTACCTGTTGCTTGCTTTCATGTCGGTATCGGCAATTTTTATGTTTACGGCTACTGCTCAGGAAGTTCCGTCTTGCCATAGCGGTATGGCCAAGCAAGCCTATTTAGGGGTGTTTCTTGCAGAAAGTGAGAGCACAGATTCCAAAGGCGTTCTGGTTGAAGATATCAGTTCCGACTCGCCGGCATCAAAAGCGGGGTTACAAGCCGGCGATGTGATTACGCAATTTAATGGCGTACCCGCAAACTCGCCTATAGAACTCCGAAACCTTATTACGCAAAATAAACCGGGTGATGAGGCCACCGTTACCTACCTGCGAAACGGGCAAACCTTACAAGCTAAAGTGGTATTATGGGGAAAAGCCCCCATGCAGGAAGAACAAAAGACTTGGGTACATAAAATGCAACCCGAAGCAAACCAAAACCCCGACAAGGGTTTTATGGGCGTTGTGCTGAACGTAAATAAAACAGAAATGGTAAAAGATGGTGGAACAAATAGCTCTGCTACCGTTACTATACAGGAAGTTATTAAAGACAGCGGCGCCGAAAAAGCCGGTTTACAAGCCGGAGATGTGGTACTGCTGATAAATGGCGTTGCTATAAACGGCGATGCCGACCTGCTGTATCAAACCTTGGAAAACAGCAAAGCCGGCGATGTGGTGCGCATTACCTACCTGCGCAACGGACAAAAGGGCAATGCCAGTGTAACTCTTGGCAAACAGCCCGAAAACATGCCCGCACACATCATGAAAATGGAAAAAGAAGCCTGTATGGGCAATGGTTCCAAAACCTGCGCGGGCGGCAGCAAATCTGCCGGTTGTTGTGCCGGCGAAAAAACCGCCAAAAAGGCTTTTCTGGGCGTAGTGGGCGAAACCGTAACCGCCGAATTGGCCAAAGAAAAAGGTATTAAAAACATGGAAGGCGTATATATTTCGGAAGTGGTAAAAGGCAGCGCGGCGGAAGAGGCAGGTTTACAGGCCGGCGATGTGCTTACCTATATCAATAAGGAAGACATTGAAACCATGGAAGAACTAAGCAAAGTGGTAGGTTCTTACATTCCGGGCGATAAAGTGAAACTGAAATACCTGCGCAACGGTAAAACCAAAAAAGCCGAAGCCACGCTTACAACCAACAACAAGGCAGGCGGATGCTGCGCCGTTGGTGAGAAAAAATCTTGCGATGGTAAAAAACAAACGCCCGGTGCAAACGATTCAAAAAATGTTGAAAAGATCATTATCATTGAAGGCAATGATGCCGATTTACCTGAAAAGTTTGACGTAGTTATTGACCGCGCCGAAAACGGAGAGGGTTTTAAGGTAAAAGTGGTGAAAGTATTTATATCAGACCCCAACAGCGAAGAGGTGAAAATGCTGGAAAACACCTTCCAACAGGAAGCCTCCGGAAACAACGCCAAAACCATTACCACCCAACCCGATGCACTGAAACTGACCGACTTGTCGTTCTACCCAAACCCCAACCAAGGGAAATTTACCTTAAACTTTGCCGTAGCCGAAACAGCTCCTACCCTCCTTCGCATTACTGATTTATCGGGTAAAGAAATTTATACCGAAGACTTGGGCAATTTTAGCGGTGCATACAGCAAACAAATCGATATTTCTGAAAATGCAGAGGGCATATACCTTCTCCAAATAGTACAGGGAGATAAAGTGCTGGTTAAAAAACTGTTGCTACAACAATAATATACCCTTTTCACTAACACCAAAACAGCATTTTGGATACAGAGAGTTAAAAATAGTTTCATTGTAGTTTAGTAAAGCCCTTGCAGACAATACCTGCTGGGGCTTTTTTCTGTTGGGGGTTGGCCAACTGCCCCTACAGTCTGATGGCATAAGCTGTGCCAAGCAATAAACGTCCGGTATTGGGAGACCGGTTTACCGTTCTGTTAAATTGCAGATATACCGATACTTCGTTAAAATCATTGGGGTTATAATCTAAACCCATAGTGGTGCGCCATTGGGTAATGTTGACCCTGTATTGCCCGTTCAGGGGCATAAAAACCTCCGCCGATAAATAGGGTTGCCAATAATAGTTGCCTTTGTACTGTAACCCTGCCCTGTTTCGCAGTTGCCACAACGTAGGGCGGTAATTGTCGTTCCAGGTAGCGCCGTACCATTGCCGCAGCAGGCGGCCGCGCCACGAAACCGTAAAATTGCCCAAAGATTTGGCATAAACAACCTGAGCATATAACATTTGGCGGGTTACGGTAGCATTTCGCAGATTTTGCCGCCAAACATAGCGGTAATTGCCGCTGAACTGCCAGTTTCGGGTCAGGCGCAGAACAAGTCCGGCATCGGCAAAAGTCCAGGCCCATTCTTGCACATTTTGCAGAAAGGTGGTAGAGGTCAGGGCTTTTACCGCAAAGGTTTTAGAAATGCGCTTTTCCAAAGAAATATCGTTAGAAATGCCGAAATCGCTGTTTTGCGCCCATAGTTTTTCTGTACAGGTGCAAATTGCAAGCAATAGAAGCGCTTTTTTATAAAAATTCATCGGGCAGGTTGGTTATGGTAAGGTTTGCACACAAGTTACCGATTGCCCGCCGCTTCCTGTCCAATGTACGGTAATAGTGGGCGTTCCCTGTCCCGATACAATTGTGCCGCCCGTTACTGTCCACAAATAGGTTGTACCGGCAATCGGCGCTACAGAATACGTATAGTTGCCATTTTGACAAACATCGGTTCCGCCGGTAACTAATGGTTGTATTGGCGGAATAACGGTAACTGTTTTACTTGCCGATGTATTACACATGCCGCTTGTCCATTGTACGGTATAAGTATGTGTGCCGGTAACAGCCGCCGGTATGGTGTAAACAGTATCGGTAGCCAAAATGGTTGAACCTTCTTTCCAAACAAAACTGCCTAAGGAGGCGCCCTGTACATACAGCGAGGTGCCGGCGCAAACGGTAGAACCGGCAGGAGTAATGGTTAGTAAAGGAGAGGTTTCCTGATACAGGGACATAAAGGCATCGCCTTGTCCAGCAACACTTTCGCTACTGCCGGTAAAATAAATTTTATTGGTGTTTCCGCTTCCTCTTACCGCTACATCATAAGCCTGGTCGTACAGGTTATCGGTATAGTTGTACAAACTGCTCCACACCTGCTGACCGTTTTTACCATTGTACTTCAAAATCAGCACATCATCAGCGCTTCCGTTCAGGCTGCTGCCGGTAGTCCAAACAAAACCGGCACAATCTACGGCAATATCATTGCCCGAATCATCGGGTCCGTTGTTGTATTTGGAAAGCCATTTCAACACACCGGCGCTGCTGTATTTGGCGGTAAGGGCATCAAAGTCAGAACCGGTATAAGTTCTGCCCGAAACATAAATGTTTTGCAAAGAGTCGGAGTCCATATCATAAAACCTTTCTTCGCCGGCATCTATAAAGGTTTTTACCCATTGCTGCACACCAAGAGCATTGTATTTCAGCAAAAGGGCATCGTCATTTGTGCCGTTGTTCACAAAACCGGCAGCATATACATTGTTATTGTTTTGCTCAATGGCATTGATGCGGTCGTTGCCAAAAATATTGCTGTAGGTACTGGCCCATTGCTGCACACCAAGGTTGTTGTATTTGATAACCAAGGCATCTTCCGTAGCGCCGGCAATGGTTCGCCCGCCAATATAAACATTGCCTGCTGCATCTATTGTCATACATTCGGGGCGGTCGTTGCCGTTAGATGCGCCGTTATAGGTTGCCGTCCATAAAACCGTACCGGCGGCGGCGCTGTATTTAATGGTCACAATATCATAATTAATGACTGCCGTTGCATCGCGGTCGCTGCGGCCGGTAACTACCGGATTGCCTGCCGGATCAAGGCCTATGCTCAAAGCCTCGTCAAAGCCAAGCCCCAGCCCATTATAAATCTGTGCCCACTGCAAAACACCCGCGCTGTTGTATTTAAGGGTAAGATAATCGTTATCGGCAATGCCGGCTACATATACATTGCCCGAATTATCTGCAATTATGGCAAAACCCTCATCTACATTGTCGGTATTTATGAGGCTGTTATAGATTTGCGACCACAAAATACTTCCGGCAGGACTAAATTTAATGGTCATAACATCGCGGTTAGTACCTGTTTGCAGCGAATATCCGGCAAGGTAACTGTTTCCTGCAGCATCAACAAACAGTTTTCGGGGCCGGTCTGTGTTATCGCCTGTGCCGTTAAAACGCTGCAACCATTGCTGGGTTCCGGCGGCGGCATCGTATTTAATGGTGAGTATATCGTTTTGTGTGGCGGTTCCCGCATATCCTACACCGGCAATAACCACCGATGAGCCGGTAAGCGCAACAGAAAGTCCGCTGTCGTCGAGGTTACCGGTATCGTTGTACACCTGTGCCCAAACCTGAGTGGTTCCATTTGCATTGCATTTAAGCACTACCAGATTGTCGGTAAGGCCGGCTGTGGCAACTCTGCCGGTAATGTAGCAGGCACCGGCGGCATCAACTGTCAGAGCAGAGGGGCGGTCGTCCAGTCCGTCACTGTAGGCATATACGTTTTTCCATTGCTGTACACCGGTGCTGTTGTATTTAATGGTGGTAATGTCGTAAAAATTACCGGCGGCCGTTTCGCTGCGCCCGGTAACATAAATATTGCCTCCACTGTCAAGGGCAATATCTACACCGCGGTCGGTTGCCCCGTCATTAAAGAACACCGGCGACCATACGGCGGCAGTGCCTGCCAAGTCGTATTTATAGGTAACATAGTCATAGTCGTTTCCATTAAAAGACTCGCCGGCAATATATACCCCCGAAGCATCGGCAACAATGGCTTCGCCGGTATCGTCGCCAAATCCGCGGTTTTCAATTTTTATCCATTGCTGAACTCCTGCGGTATTGTACTTTATGGTAACGGCATCTTCATTTGCCGGGTTAAAACTTTGCCCGGTAACATACACATTGCCCGATGCATCGAGTGCCAGTGCATTGGCCCGGTCGTCGAGGTTGCCTGTGCCGTTGTATGTTGAAACCCATTGTTGCACACCGGCAGCGTTGTATTTAACGGTGGCATAGTCGTAGTTAATATTTACAAACTCATCTCTGTCGCTGCGGCCGGTTACATATACATTGCCCGATGCATCAATAGCAATGTCAACGGCTTCATCATAGTCTTGCCCCAATCCGTTGTAGGAACTTGCCCAAAGTACCGTACCCGATGCGTTGAGTTTAAGGGTAAGATAGTTGCTGTTGCCTACGCCGGTTACATACACATTGCCTGCTGAATCTACGGCTATATCTTTTACTTCATCGGTTTTATCGGAAGTTGTGTTATAGAGTGTTGACCATTGGAGCGCTCCCGATGCATTGTATTTCAGAATAACTGCGTTTCGTCCTTCGCCTTTGGTAAAACTGTAGCCGCCGGTATAAATATTGCCCGATGCATCGGTGGCAACCGCATTGCCGCGGTCAATATTTTCTTTGGCGCCGTTGTAACGGGTAATCCATTGCTGTGTTTGAGCCTGCGCTCCCGAAAAAGCAAGAGCAGTCAATAGCAATAAAAAGCGCAATTTCATAAGCAGTTGTGTTAAATTGTTTTGAGGTTAAATTGAATGTTGATGGCAAAAATCTGCCGGTTTTGATTAATGCTTATAAAAATCAGTATTCAAACTTCCAGATTTTCTCATATTGCAGATTGCCTTGGGCATCGTAAGTGCGCCGGGCAATGAGCATTCCTTTGGTGTCATACTGGTAGGTAACCCGTTTCAACACTGTTCCATTGCCCGACAAGGTAAGTTCTTCGGTTTTGCGGTGGAAATTGTCATACATTGGTATTTCCTTTTCCAATATCTGCCCGGCAGCATTGGTGGTAACGGTTTCAACCGGATGCCGGAAACGGTTGTAGCGAGTATGGATAATTTGCAGGGTATCGCCCGAAGGTGAAAGCTGTGCTTCGGAAATAATGCGCCCTCTGCGGTTATAGCGGTAGCGGGTCCAGTTTTCAATGGTAGTTCCGTCTTTATCATACTCCACTTGCTCTATCACATTGCCTTTTCTGTTGTAACGGGTAAAGGAGCGTTTTACCTGCCCGCTCTTTTTGTAATCGGTAGCTGTTACATCAACTGATGTGATATGCCTTTCGCGCACATCGTTCTGGCTTTGCGCCTTTACCAACTGTGAAAAAGTTACGAGGAAAACGAGTGTTAAAAAGCGTAACAGCATATATTATTTGAAAATTTTTAGGGTATCGGTTTGTACAATATCTTTGTTCCCTTCAATGGTAATATCTTTTACCACGGCAATGCTACCCGAAGGTGCCTGCAAAGTGCTGTCTAAAGAATACACATAAATACGATATTGCCCCGGGTTAAGGTATTTAAATTCAAAATCGCCTTCATAATCGGTTTTTACCCGGTCGCTGTAGCTAAAATCGTCATCGTAAATAATGTAAACGTATTCATCGGCAGCCGGATAATCGGCAATAAAAACGGTAAAGGTGCTGTTGTAGTGATAAGCCTGTACATTTCCGCGAATGGCGGCATTTCCGCCCGGGCCGGCTTCTTTACGGCAGCCGGCGCAGCAGCACAAAAAAGCAACAAACAGCAGCAGGTAACGCAGGGAATAAGGCATGGAATACGGTTTTTTTGTGGTAAACGCTAAAGCAGGTGCAGCATTTTGACTAATCAGATGATAACAGGTGTAAGGAGTTAAGGTGGTAACTGGTTTGCACCTGTAAAAGCGGGTGAATTTGCTCACCGGCAATTACTATGGTGTGTTTACGGCTAAATCTGTTAATGAGGTTTACAACAGGTATTTGCTGGTTTTCATCTAAATGGGCAAAAGGCTCATCGAGCAGGAAAATTTTTTTATGGGTGACAAAGGTTCTGGCCAAAGCAATTAACTGGCGTTCGCTGTCAGAAAGTTTTTCGCCGTGGTCGCCGGGGCGGTAATGGAGCCATTCTGTTTGAGATACGCCGTTTAGGTTAAAGCCTAACTTTAACAGCATTTTGAAGACTTTCATCTGTTTTTCTTTTTTCCGGCTGTAAGATACCGATTCAAAAATGGTTTTACCCAGCAATCGTGCATCGGGGCTAAAAATTGCTATCTGCTTGCGCAGACTAAACGGGTGCAATTGTGCATAGTTTTTTCCGTCAATACTGATGCTTCCTCTTTCAGGCCGATACAGGGCTGCCATTATTTCCAGCAAAGTACTTTTACCACTGCCCGATTGACCGGTAATACAGGTAATGCCTCCCGCCGGAATAACCAATGAAATACCCGAAAACAAAGGCGTAGCAGCCCCCGGAAAGGTAAACCATATATTACTAAGCGCAATACTGCCCGAAATTGGTGACAACAACTGCTCCGAAGGGTATTTCATTGCCGGAAATGCAGCAAGTTTTTGCAATGAAACCAGTCCGTTTTGCCAAACTACATTGGTTTGAAGCAACCTTCTCAAAACAGGTATGGTGTAAAACATAATGAGCGTAAATACGGCAATATTTTCTGCCACCGCACCGGTTGTATGGGTGGCTATGTACCACAAAGAAATAAGCAAAGCGCCATAAACCGCCACTTGCGTCAAAGCAGTTTGCAAAGATGACCAAAAATAGTACTGAATACCGTCATTATATAATTTATGCGAATACTTTTTAAAGCGGTTAAATTCGGGTGTTTCGCGGTTATATGCTTTAACGGTAAAAAAGGCAGACAAGCGCTGGCTTACAAAATTGAGTAAAATGCTGCGGTGGTCGCGCCGCCGCACCAGCGTTTTCCGTAAGAAATAAGATACAACAACAACCGGCAGCAAGCAAACTGCAATCCACGTGCCCATATATACGGGTACGCGCCAGCTTATAAGGCTAAGAATATAAATGGCAGCCAATACAAATCCCATATCTGCGGTAAACTGCAATACACCTTTGGTAAGAAAGGATTGCACGGCGCCTAAATCGCCGGTATAGCGCAACAGGTATTTGCCTTTCTCCTTCTGCAAGTGCAATCCAAGGTCGAGCTGAAGGTGGCGGTAAAACTGTTGCTCGCGCAAATAACGGGCTACCGTTTCGGAGGTGCGGCCATTGAGCCAGGCAGAACTCCACGCAAATAACACTTTCAGCCCCACCAACAGCAACATGCCTTTATTCATATCTATCTGCAGCCCTATTACCTCATCCCAAAAACGGGCTTTGCCGGTGCTGTGGTGTAATACCTGCCCAACCCAAACCCCTACCCCTGCCGAAATAATTACCCGCATAATGCCATCGGCCAAAGCGCATAATAAGGCACCCAGCAACAGCAATTTGTGCTGTTTTAAAACCGGTAACAATATGGCAACAGGCAATTTTTTAAACATTTTCTGTTGTTTAACGGGTACAACTACGCTTTCTTGCATTTTGGCAGGAAAGCCCCTGTATGAACAGAAAAACCAATCAGAAAAATAATTCGTTGAACTGACCCGACATCAATTGGTCAATATGCAACGGCTCAATGCCCGAATGATCTTTGACCTCCTGTATAAGCAGCGGACTCATGGTAAAACGCCCGCTTACCGCAGCCGGCTTAATACCTAAACCGCTTAATATTTCAATGCCGTGAAATGCGCTTAAACTGTCGCCGCAGGAAAAAATAACCTTGTGTATGGTGTTCATAAATATTTTTGACCTGAGTAAAAACGCAGTTTCGCGCTGCATTAAACCATCGGCAATTTCCATGACAATGTAATCGGGTTTATGCCGTGCCAGTTCATCGAGCAGCGACTGATAAATGTCTAAAATATCGTTTAATGAACACATAAAAGTGGAGGGATACCCAACATCGGAAAAATCAATGGTTATATCGGCACCACAATCCAACACAAAATCCTTGTCTTTGGTATAACAGGTTCCGGTAAGTTTAATAAATGCAATAGTTTTACCCGATATTTTAAGTCCGCGGCAAAGTGAGGCGGCTGTTGTGGTTTTACCACTGTCCATGGTAGCGCCTACCGATAAAATTACTTTTGCACCGCCTGTATCACCTCTGAAATGTTTGCGTCCGGTGTGGTAAAATTTGGTGTTAATAACCTGCCCCGCCGCATCCGTTGCATAACCTATGAGTTTGAGCGTGGTAGGTTCCACATCCTTGAGCGAATCGTTCTTGCTTTTTACGATGCCCACAGCGCCGCCAGCGCCTAAAATATGATACACTTCATAAAATGTATCGGGTACATACCCTTCAAACTGCGAGGTAGCGTAGCGGTCGGCAAATGAAGCCAAAATGCGGTCGCCCGGAAAAATAGCCACATTGCGGTTTTCATGCCCTTGTACCGACCAATGCTTTCCGCATTCAATTACCTCAAACATGGCCACATCTCCGGCCTTTGGCAGATAAGCATTATTGAGGGCTTCCCTAATTTGATAATTGCCAATGTGGCGGGTTATCAGGGTTCTTTTGAGTTTCCAGCCCAAAGGAGGCTGCGCAACGGAACTCATTGGCTGCATTTCGTTTTGTTCTGCATGTAATTGATTCATAAATAAAGGATTTGTGTGAGGATTTTGGAATTAGTTTTTCTAAAGTCTGCTGCCCACAACACTAATTGTCGGTTTTTACAAACATGGTTGTTTTTCCGTTGCACTCCAGCAAATACACACCCGCACGAAGTGCAGCAATGTTGAGTAAAATGCGGTTATGCTCCCCGGCTGTTGCAGTGCATTGCGGCATAAACCGCCCTGGCAGGTCATACACCCGGCACAAAACAGGTTGCCCGTTTGCCGGTGCGCTGGTTTCCACCATCAGGTACTGCTGAGCAGGGTTTGGGTATATGCGCAAGGCTGTAGTTGCTGCAAAGGCCGGGTCAATGCCGGTAATGGAAGTATTGTATGCTATAAACTGCATATTTCTTTGCCCGCTAATATCAGTGCTGCTGCCTGCCGCCAGCAGGGTATTGCCCAGCAGGAGCAGCGCATTCGGAACATCGGTAGCATTGGCGCTGCCGGTCCAAATATCGGTTACCGCCGGTTGATTAAAAGAATTTACCAAAGAAATGCGCCAGTCATAATCGGTAAGCGAGGCATTGGTTTCATCGGTATGGGCGGCAAGGAAGGCATAACCATTGGGCGCTGTTACAATATCATCGGCTACTGTGGCATAAGGCGCCAGGTTGTTATGAATACTGCCCGCCAAAGTATCAAGCAGAACGCCGCTGCTGCTGCCGTATAGCAAGGCAAATGCACCGTTTACCAATGTGCCGTTTTGGTTTACCGGGCCGCTTGCGGCCACCCAAAGCCTGTTGCCGGGGTCAAAGGTTAAAGCCTCGTTGGTGTGATTATAGCCGGAGTCGCCCCAGGTTTGCGCCCACACCAAGTTTCCCGATGGATTGAGCGAAAAGGTAATGCCGCTTTGGTAAAGCCCCGATGAGCTTCCGGTTATAAACAGGTTGCCGGCATTATCCAACGCAAAGTCCGATGGCAGTTCATCGCCTCCCGCATCGGGGAAAGTATAGGTCCAGCCCTCTGTTCCTTCTGCTGCATAAGATACTACGGTAATGTCAAAATCGGTACCGTTCCATTCTCTGCCGGCCACGTACACAGTGCCATTACCGGCCAACCTTATTTTTGCAGCCCGGTCTTCTCCGCCTGCGGTGCCTCCATAGGTGCGCAGCCAAAGCTGATTGCCGTTTTGGTCGTATTTTATGGTAATAAAATTATCATCAGATAAAATAGAGGCATCTACATCGGTTCTTCCGGTTACGTAAATGTTGCCCGAATTATCAATTGCCAGATCGGCTCCCCTGTCCGATTCTGAGGTGGGGCCATTGTACAATTGTTCCCAAAGCAAACCGCCCGATGGATTTAGTTTAAGGGTGACTATATCAGAAGAGGTGCCGCTGTTTTTGGTATAACCTGTTGCAACCACATTGCCGGCATTATCGGTAGCAACGGCCACGGCCTCATCGGCACTGCCGGGCGAGGTTCCGTTTAGCTGGTAGAGCCATTGTAAAGCGCCGTTTACCGCACTACGTTTTGAAACACAGAGGTTTCTGTCTTCGTAGTACGAAACGGTATAGCCGGCCACGTAAAAACTGTTGTTGTCAAAAGCGGTTATTGCTCTTGCGTTATCGCCGTTATCGCCGGTGCCGTTAAACTGTCCTGTCCATAAAGCTGTGCCATTTGCATCATACTTTTTTACAATTGCATTGCGATCATTGTCGGCAGCCTGAGTATAGCCGCAAACATACAATTGTCCGCCTGCGGCTTTCAAACTGTATAGTACATCATGATGATTACCTGCCACATCAATATTTTGCTGCCAGTTAAGGCTTCCCGATGCACTATATTGAAGCAACACCCAATTGTAATTATCTGTAAGCGGGTCGGGGTCGGTATCGGTATCGCCGGCTACCACTACATTGCCCAATGCATCGCACCACAGGTCAATACCTTCATCGGTATCATTGGCGGTTCCGGCAAACCTTTGCGCCCAAATTTGAGTACCGGTTGCATTGTTAATTTTGATGGTAGCAATATCATAGTTGGTAATGGCGGTAAAATTTTGGTCGCTTTGTCCGGTTACCAGTATATTGCCCGATGGGTCAAAAGCCATGCGGTTGGGGCGGTCGTCTTCTACATAATCATAAACATTGCTCCATAATAATCCGCCGTCGGTATTGTATTTAAGGGTATAGTAGTCGTAGTTGTTGGCAGTATTTTGACTTCGTCCGGTCACATAAATATTGCCCGTTGCATCGGCGAGCATATCGGTAGCGCGATCGGTATCGCCGCGGTCGCCGTATTGCTCCCAAATCAATTCACCTACGGCAGAATATTTCAGGGTCACAAAGTCGAAGTTTGTTCCATTGTCAGAAGTTCCGGTAACAAAAACATTGCCCGAAGCATCGGCAACTACCTTTACGGGGCGGTCCTGGGCATTTCCAAGTCCGTTGTAACGTTGTGTCCAAACGGGCGTTCCGTCAGACATGTTGTATTTAATCGTCACATAGTCGTCATTGGTTCCCGATGTGGGGTCGTTATCGCTTTGCCCGGTTACCACCACAAAATTACTTCCCAGGGCAATGCTGTTTGACTGGTCGTATTGGTTGGAGGAGTAATTGTAAATGGCTGTCCAGATCAAGGTGCTGTCGGGGGCATATTTAAGGGTAACAAAATCATTACCGGCTCCGCTTCCTTTCTGAAAACCGGTTACATAAATATTATTTTCGGCATCGGTAACCAGAGACAGGGCTTCATCTGCGCCGTCGCCGGGTCCGTTGTAAATTTGTGTCCAAAGTACGGTTCCGTCGGCGGCAAGTTTTCGCAGCAGCAAATTTCGGTTTTGGTCGGGCATTGCAGTAGAGCCGGCAACAATTAGGTTGCCTTCGGCATCGGTTACTGCGGCAGTATAGCGGTCAGAAAAATCGCCCTGCCCGTTGAAAGAAGCAGTCCAAAGGCGGTCTAAAGATTGCCCCTGTATTTGCAGCGCAAACAGCAGGAAGCATAAAACAAGTTGTAAAAGATAAGACATAGTAAAAAAATTCGGGTTAAAAGCGTTTGTCAACTGTGCAATTGCACTAGTTTCATTTATAAATCCATGTTTCCATTTTTCCGTGGCGGTTAATGCTGCCCCTGTACATGCCGGCTGTATTGAAAGGCATGGCCACATTACCCTGTTTATCAATTGCAATGCAGCCGCCGCGCCCTTTAAGGTTGGTAAGCTGGTGCATTATTACATCTGCTGCTGCTTCGCTAACGTTGCGGCCGGCATAGCGCATTTGCGAAGCAATTTCATGCGCCACCGAAAGCCGAATAAAATCCTCGCCCTTACCGGTACAGGAAACTGCACAGGTATTGTTATCGGCATAGGTTCCGGCGCCAATAACAGGCGAATCGCCAATTCGGCCGTATTGCTTGTTGGTTAGCCCGCCGGTTGATGTGGCTGCGGCAAGGTTGCCAAATATATCTAAAGCTACTGCACCCACTGTTCCATATTTCTCTTTTTCCCACACAAAAGAATGTGTTTGGGCGGTATCTTTGGCGGCATCGTGGTCGAGTTTCATTTTACCCTTCTTTCGGGCTTCCATAAGCTGTTGGTAACGTTCGGGAGTGGCAAAATAATCCTGATCGGCCATTTGCAGGTTTTTACTGCCGGCAAACAAATCGGCTCCCTCTCCCGAAAGGAGTATAAATCTGCCATCTTTCAGCACTTCCCATGCCGCCAATACAGGGTTTTTAACGCATTGCACACCGGTTACGGCTCCTGCTTTGCGTGTAGCACCGTCCATAATGGCGGCATCCATTTCTATGTTTCCGTCATGGGTAAATACAGAGCCTTTACCGGCATTAAACAACGGCGAATCTTCCAATACCTGTACGGCAGCCAATACCGCGCGGGTACTGCTTTTACCCTCTTGCAATAAAGAATACCCTGCTTGTAAGGCCTTTTCAAGCGTTTGGCGGTATTCCTGCTCTTTCTGAGGCGTCATTTTGTTTTTTTGAATGGTGCCTGCCCCACCATGAACCGCTATGACAGGAGTGCCTGTTGCCGCAAAACCGGGTAAACCGGATTGCCGGCAACTGTAAAAAACGAACAGCCAACTTGCCAGCAGCACAATGCACCTTCTGCAATTCCAAGGCTTTTTGTTCATAAAATACAAGCGAAATGGGTTGACTGTACTACAAAATTTTTGCACCACCGGCTTTGGGGTGGGCAGCATGGACAATGTGTCCGGCACTTTCTGCTAAAAGCAACAGTACCGTGCGTATGTTGTAGTTGGTAACTTGCCAGGTACAAGTTAGAGTGAGAATAACAGCAAATTTATGCTGCCTTTGGGTAATACAAAAGCAATTTGTCTTTTTTTTTACAATTTTATGGGTGCTTATTTGCAGCAATTTACTCAAGCCTCCGGCAGCCCTGTTGCCGGCACTGCACCTGACCTTTAGCATTCATTTATGTTTGTCTGTAAAGAAAGAAATGTCGGTAAAGATTGTAGGGTTTTCGGGCTTCGTGGTCATAGGCTATTAAAGTAGCGTTTTCAAAATCGGGATGGTTATTACCTCCCGCTTTCAGTAAAATACCTAAGTTATGGCTTTGTCTAAATAACGCTTTATGCGCATCGAAAAATTGGTAAGGAAGCGTATGTGCGTTGTTGGTAATTACCAGCCACCCAATTACATCGGGGTGGTTTTGCATAAAATCAGGTAATGTTTTGGCAAGCAATTCGGGCATTTCGGGCTGGATTTCTGTTATTGTTGCCGGCAGTGCGGTTATTTTGCTGATGTATAAAAAATACATCTGTTTCAAGGTATCGTACCCCAATATGCCATGTAATGCTGCTGCAAAGTTGTTTGTTGAGCTGCCCAACCCGGCAAGTTGTTCTTTTACCGCTTGGGGAAAAAAAATATGGTACGGGTAAGTGTGTTGTAAATTGCCGCTAAGCGCTGCAATATACTGTTTAAGCGGCACACTGCTGCAAGCATAGCGAATATTATACAAGGGGCAGGTCATGGTAACGGGTTCCTTAACCAGGCGGCTGGTAAACTCTGTTTGCGGCAACAGGTTATGAGGTGGAAGAGTTACTTTTTCATTGGAAATGTGTATGTGTTCTTTGCGGGCAGGGTTTATGAAGGGCGGCATAACCAAATGCTCTTGACCGGTATTGTTATGTTGGCTGTTGAGTTCATAGAGCAGGGGGTTGCAATGAAGGAGCGATTGGTTATCGCAAATGGCTGAATGGGGTGCGTAGGCCGGGTTGTGGGTATCATAAATAAAATATCCGGCAGCAGCCGAAATTTCCTGTTCGGTGGGGGAGGCAGTTTGTGCCGGAGGTGTTTCCCAGTAAAAAACGCCATCTTCGCGTTTTACAGGGTCAACAATCAGTACTATATGATGCAACTCGCGGTGGGTTCGTTTAAAATCGGTAATATCGGTTTTCGACATAAAAATGCCGTAATTGGGGTGCGTATGGTATAACCCCAGCCTGATGATATGCGGGTAAATAGCATTAACCTGTTGCAGGAAGTTTTCGAGGTCGGTATAAAAGGCGGTGGTAAATTTTATCATCAGTTGGGAGGAAAAGTATTGGATGGGTTGGTTCAACACATCGGTTATAAGCAAAAACTGCTGTTCGTTGTGCTGCGCATAATACCCAAGCAATGCGCCCCCTACTTCATTGCTATTGTCTGTGTGTGCATGTTGCCAAATGAGCTCATGCACTTTCCGGTGCATAAAAATCTGGAGCCGCTGGTTTCGGGGTTTTGCCGTATTGGTTTGAGGTTGCTGTATATTAAAAAAATCGGGGTTTTGGTCGGGGTTTTTGACAGAAACAGGCTCAAACTTCTTTTCACTTATTATTTTAATTTTCATAAAATTAATTATTTACATGGTCTCGCTTTCACAACAACCAATCAATATATAAATAATAAACATCAGCTTACCTGCATTGGCACACTAATTGTTTTTCTGCTGCAAATTGCTGTTATTGTCGGGCGGTTCGGGTAAATGCTGAGCGGTTTCCGAGAAGGTAAGCACGTTTCGGATAGATTTTATTTTTATTTTTACTTCAGCAGATTTAACCTCTTCTGTTTTGGGTTGATTTTCATCAGAAGTAGCCGGCGGGGTTTCTGCAATTGGGTGTACAGTATCTGCTGATGGGACAAGGCCGACTGTATGTAGGTTGATATCGTCGGCCGGAATGGTGTGCGCGGCAATCCAATCGGCATCGCAAGCATAATTGGCGGGGCTTTTAAGGTTGTAGGAGTCGGGTTTAAAGCAAATCATTTTGGTAATATCGAGCAGCAGGTCGTCAATATGTATGCCCGGATGCCAGTTATTGAGGTACCAGCCATGGCACACATCGCCATTTTTATACACATTGGGGTGAAACAACCCCTTTACAAAGGCAAATTTGGGCGGGGCAGAAAAAGGATACTGTTCGGGGAAGGATAGCTTCACCTCATGCTCTTCGGCAATTTGAGCGGCTACATTGAGGTACCCCCTGAGTTTAAACAACAGGTGGTATGCCACGGGTGGCATACCTTCTATGTGGGTAATGGTAAGAAAAGGGTACATGGCAGCAAACCCGGTAATTTTCTGGTAGTCGCTCAATAATCTGATGTCTCTGGCTCTGCCCATAGCTGTTTACTGCCGTTTGTTTACCGTAGCTAATAAATGATGCCTAACCCTGTATGGTTTCGTATTTCAAAATACACATATCGTTCATGCGTGTATGGCGCGAGCGCAGGGTATCGGTTTCAAGGTAGTCAAAAGCCTGAGTTTTATTCTGCAATTGCCTTTGTTCGGCATAATCAATGCCCAAGGCATGGGTAATTGCCGGCAACAGGTCTTTAATTAAAACATCGGATGGCAGTTCAATTTCCACTTCCTTGCCGGTAGTGCTGTCTTTTAGTAAAATGGTAATTGGTAACATACAATAGGGTGCTTTAAATGCTAAAATAACCATCTGCTGCGCATTTACGGTGCCCGCGGCTGCATGGTTACACAAATATAGACAGAAAAGCGGTTAAAAAGTTACCGTACCAGAACTTAAAAAAAGTCCGGCTGGTAAAAACCAACCGGACGTGTCAATCTAAAACCAAAAAAATATGGTATCTAAGTTTATTTACGCTCCTGATTGTTTCAGCGGTTTATGCGTTTAGTAAACGGTTATTTTTTTGTTGTACATTTTACCGTTTTGTACTATTTGCAAAAAATAGGTGCCGGCAAAAGCGCCGGCGGTTTCGGGCTTGATGGTTTTACGGTAGGTTCCCGGAAAACGGGCTGCATTGTCTTCAAACAAGATGTTGCCCTGTGCGTTCATTATTCTGACAGTAGCGCTGCCGCTTTCGGACAGGGTAAATGAGAGGTCGAAGGTTTTTTGTGTGGCATCAACGGCAAGGCTCATTTTTTCGGGCTGCAATTCGGGTTCGGGTTGTTTATTGTCCGGTTTTGCGGCAGGGGGCATTAGCGGGGCGTCAAAATCGTTCCAATGGTTGTCAAGATTTTCGTTTTGCCGGTTCCACTCCTGCATGTGTTCCTCCATTTGCTTTCTGAAACGGTCCAATTCATCGGTCCAATCTTTAAACTGCTGATTGTTGTTCCACACATCGGGGTTAAAAAAATCACCCATCCATGACTGTCCCTGCAGGAAATCTTCAAAATCGGGTTCTTGTAAAACCGCTTTCGTATCGTTTCGTTTTCCGTTTCTGATATAGGTAATGGTTATGGCATCGCCGGGTTGGCGAGCTTTTATTTCGCGAACCAAATCTTCAGAGGCGTATAATTCTTTGCCGTCAATGTTCATAATAAGATCGCCGGGTTTAAGACCTGCCTTTTCGGCTGCACTACCGGCAATTACGCTGCTTACTTTAACCCCTTCATCGTCGTCTTTGGCCTCTTTGGCATCTACCACAATACCCAAAGAGGCTTCTCCGCTGTTTTCATACAATTCTGCATTGCCATCGGCGTTGTTATCCTGCCGCATAGAACGCTTGTGCGATTTATCGGCCAAACTTCCATGAGATGGTTTATCGGTACCGGCCGGGTTGGATGGTTGTAACTCAGGCATTTGCAGGTGCAGGTGAAAATCGCGCATGAGGTCGTTTACATGGGCGCTATTGCCGCTTATTACGGTGTCAATTTCTGTAATCTTTCCATTGACGTTTTGTTGAATTTTAATGCGCACCTCCGGCTCTATTTCCTGTGCCTGCAATTGGGGCAAGTGCACAAAAATACCACAACTTACCACGAAAACGGTTAAACAACGGATAACTGCTTTTTTTACACTTTTCATAAGGCATTTTTTAAGCGGTTTAACTTGATGACACAAAATTAAGTTGAAGGCAATAATTTATACGTTAAAACTGCGTTAAAATAAGTTAAAGAAGATTAAGCCTAAACAAATGCGCTGTTTGGGTTGTATTTTTGTTGACAAAATAAGGTTAATAGGTATAACAATTCAACCAAACGCAAAAGTTCAGTTTTATAGTATTAAAATATGCAAAATCACCACATAAGGTTACTTATCGCTATCATGGCTATTTCTCTGTCGGGATTGGTATGGCTTCAATATCGGTGGGTAATGGAGGCTATTGCGGTAAAAGAAGCCCGGTTTGACCAAACGGTGAATGAGGTAATGCAAAAAGTAGTTTCCAGAATGGAAAAACTGGAAACTGCCCGCCTTATGTGGGAACGCTTGTCGCAAACCAGCAATCTGCCACCCAACGGCATACAGCTAACCCTTACCAATAACAGCATTGTTGCGGATGCTGATACTGCAAAGCAAATTGCTGCTATACCGCCGCCAACCGGCATCAATTGTCCCGACGACAGCGCTGCCGCCAACAACCATGTAATATTTATCCGCAAAAGCAAAACACCGGCGGCAGGCGGCGCATTTTTAGGCGTTGTTTTAGAAGCTGCCCCCGAAAGTTTAGGTCCGGGTGTGATGGTTACACAAGTGGTAAACAACAGTCCCGCAAAAGCCGCCGGGCTTAGAGAAGGCGATATTATTACCGCCCTTGATTCGGTGCCGGTTTTCACTGCGCACGATATTCAGGTAATGGTGGCAAAACACTCGGCAGGCGATGAGGTGATTATAAGATACAAACGCCCCAGATTGTTTAACTCACCTGCCCTGCTTACCGGCAACTACCCAAAAAAAGATACTCTCCCGAACCGCCAAAACAGCGCCTTCATACAAGCCGGTTTATTTCCCACGGCCACGCTGAAAGCAGACTCGCAAATGGTTTGGCCCAATAATCTGGATACTACGGCGCTTGCCACCCTTGCCGCCCGAATGGAGCAAAACTACGAACATATTCAAAGCATTGCAGTTGAAATGATGCTGGTAAACAAGCCTATAAATGAGCGTTTTGATAAACAGGTACTGGAAAACACGCTTAGAAATACCCTTCAGGATGCCGGCATTGACATACCTTTTGAATATTGCCTGCGGGCCAGAGATAATTGCACTTTTAACAACAATATTGTTTATACGAACAGTACCCGCTTACCGGTTGAACCGCACCTGCTAAACACACCCTACCGCAAAATAATAGGGCAGGAAGCCGTTTTTACCCCCAGCGCCGAACTGCTGCTGCATTTCCCTCAACAACAAAAATACATCTACAACTCATCGGTATTCATGCTGGGGTCTTCACTGCTGTTTAACCTCATTATTATGGCCGTTTTTGCCTTTACCATGCACACCATCATCAGGCAGAAAAAGCTTTCGGATATGAAAACCGATTTTATCAACAACATGACGCATGAACTCAAAACCCCGATATCAACCATAAAACTGGCCTGCGAAATTCTTACCGATAAAAACCTGGTTAAATCTGAAGAGCGAATTGAGCGCTATGCCGGCATGATTCAGGAAGAAAACAGCCGCCTGCAAGACCACGTAGAAAAAGTACTTCAATTTGCCCGACTGGAAAAGGGCAACCTAAAACTCAATATTGAGCGTATTGATATGCACCATGTTCTTTTGGAAGCCGCACAAAAAACCATGCTGCGCGTAAACAAACAGCATGGCAACATTACGACCAACCTCGAAGCTGCCAATGCCCAGGTTGACGGCGATTTGCTGCACCTAACCAACGTTATTTACAACCTGCTGGATAATGCCGTAAAATATGCCAAACCCGACGTTCCGCCGCAAATTGCCATTGCTACCTTCAATATGGAAAATAACCTCATTATTTCTGTTACCGATAACGGCATTGGAATGGGGAAAGATACCATTAACAAAATTTTTGAACAATTCTACCGCGTTCCTACCGGCAACATTCACAACGTAAAAGGATTTGGACTTGGACTTAGCTATGCCAAACTGATGGTTGAACAACACGGCGGCTCTATTAAAGCCAACAGCAGGCTTGGAAAAGGCAGCACCTTTGAAGTAAGATTGCCCCTGGCACAATAAAACGTGTTATTTATTAGTTATAGGTATGTCCTCCTGTTTTTTCTTCTTAAATGTTTTCGCTCTATTTTACCTTAATCTGCGTGTAAGTTATGACACTGAAAAACCCTAAACTGCTTTTAGTTGAAGACGACCCCAATCTGGGCGATATACTGCGGGAGTACCTCTCTATGAAAGGCTACGACACTACCCTCTGTGAAAACGGCGCCGAAGGGTTTAACTCCTTTGCAAAAAACCGTTTCGATATGTGCATATTAGATGTAATGATGCCCGTAATGGACGGTTTTACCCTTGCAAAAAAGATTCGCGAGAAAAATGAGTTTGTACCTATTATTTTCCTTACAGCCAAATCTATGAAAGAAGATAAGGTAGAGGGATTTAAAGTTGGCGGCGACGATTACCTCACCAAACCCTTTAGCATGGAGGAACTCAAACTGCGCATTGATGCCATTTGGCGCCGATGCCAGCAACAGGCAAATGCCCCCACTACCGTTCCCGATGAGTTTGCCATAGGCAGTTATATTTTTAAACCTACCCAGCAAACCTTGGAACAAAACGGCGAAACCATTAAACTAACCACCAAAGAAAGCGCCTTGCTGGTAATGCTCTGCCAAAACAAAAACAGCATTACCGAGCGCGAAATAACACTTAAAACCATTTGGGGCGAAGATAATTATTTTACCGCCCGAAGCATGGACGTTTTCATTACCAAACTGCGCAAATACCTTAAAGAAGACCCGAACATTAACATCATCAATGTTCATGGAAAAGGCTACAAGCTGATTGATATGCCCTGAACCCATTTATTACAGTTGTTTAACCGGCAACTATTTTTTACTTTTGCCCGGCAGGTTTTGGCGGGCGATAGGGTATCTTCATTGCCTGCTGCGTTTGTTGCGCCAACAGTTTCATCAGGTTGTTGTATGTTGCAGTGTCGGTTAAGGCAAGGTTCGTAGTTTCGGCGGGGTCGGTTTGCAGGTTGTAGAGTTCGGGAGCAGCGCCGGGCAAGGGGCGCAGAAGTTTAAGGTTGCCCTGCCGGCAAGCCTCTACAGTAGCGCCGGCGCCAAACACATCGCCTCCTTCGCGGTAAAACCAGTACAGCAGGCGGCTTGCCAAAACCGAATCGGCGGCTGTGCTGCCCTGCAAAACAGGTAATAAACTAACCCCCGATGCAGCAGGAATTGGCATTTTGCCTTGAATAGCAGGCAAGGCCGCAATAGTGTGAAAAATATCGGTAGTAATAGCGGTTTGCGTGGCAACACTGTTTGCTGCCACAACTCCTGCGTACCTTATCAGCAGGGGCACTTTTAAACCACCTTCATACAAGGTGGGCTTACCACTGCGCAAACTGCCGTTGCTCCCCCCATACTGCAAACTCGCCCCGTTATCGGAAGTAAAAATAACCACCGTTTTTTCTGTAATTTGCAGGCTGTCTAATACATGCAGCACTTTGCCAATGCCATGGTCCAGTTGGGCTATAAATGCGCAGTAATCTGCCCGTGTACCGGTTGTTTGAGGGTATTGCTTTCGGTAAGTTTGTACCCATTCTGTCGGCGGCTGTATGGGGTTGTGCGGCGCATTGTAGGCCAAGTACAGGAAAAACGGCTGTTTTTCCTGTGCAGCACGCCGCAAATAATTACACGCCCATTGGGTAAACAAGTCAGTGGCATGACCAGTCGGGTTAATGGTATCGGTATTGCGGCGCAGGTAATTTTGCCCTTCGCGCAAATGGGTGTAGTAGTCGTCCATTTTATCGCCCAAAAAGCCTTCAAAAAAATCAAAACCGCGCAAGTTGGGCAGATTGGGCGTTTCTAATCCAAGATGCCATTTGCCGATAAGTGCCGTTTGGTAGCCTTGCTCCTTTAAGCGTTTGGGCAACAGGGTAACCTGTGGCAGCAGGTAGCCCCAGCTATCGGCAGAGTTGGCGCGTATTACCCCCTGCACACCGGTTGCATACGGGTTTTCACCGCTCAGAAGGGCGGCCCGGGTGGGCGAGCAAACGGGGCTGGCTGCATAAAAATTTTCAAATCTCATACCACTTTCTGCCAAAGCATCAAGGTTGGGTGTAAGCGCATCGGAGGCGCCGTAGCAACCTATATCACCAATACCCAAATCATCGGCAAGAATAAGCAGAATGTTGGGTTTGGGAGTTTCGTGGGCACAACTGCCAAAGCAAAATGCCGCCAGCACTGCGGCCAGGGCATAAACTGGCAGGCTGCATAAAAGGGGTAACCGGTTTTGCATGGCATTTTGGCCTTTTAGCCTGTTTTCTTATTTATAATGCGGCAATCCAAAGCCGGTTCTTACCGGATAATCATAAACTTGCCGGTTACCGAATCGCTGCCATCGGTATTGCTGCCGAAAATGAGATATACGCCCGAAGCGGCCTTTTTGCCTGTATAATCTTTGCCGTTCCAAATGGCAGTGCCGCCGTTGGCGGTGGTTTCAAAAACAAGGTTGCCGGCTATATCGGTTATTTTTACATTGGCGTTTTGTGCCAGCCCTTGTATGGCAATATTACCTTCATACTCAGGCCGTACCGGGTTGGGAAAAACCACCAGCTTGCCGTTGGCATCTGAGGATTCGGTAGCATCGGAACGGTAAGAAACCAAGCCGCGGTCGGTGCCAATGTAAACTTCGCCGGTTTGCCCGTTTATGGCAATAGCGGTAATAAAATTTGACAACAGCGGGCTGTTTTGGGTGGTAAAATATTGCAGCGGCACCGTTCCATCAGAAGAAAGCAGCCACAACCCGTTTTCGGTGCCTACCCATTTTCGGTTAGCGCCATCAACGGCTATTGCCCGCACCACTTCTGTTTCGAGCAGATAGGCGCCGTAACCGGTAACTTCTACATAGGGTTTTACCGCATCGCAGCCGTTGGTAAAAATGGCATACGGGCAATAATACACCCCAATTCCCTTGGCAGTACCTACCCAAATGGCGCCATCTTTGTCTTTGGCAATACAGGTTACCTCGTTTGTTGGTAAATTACCCAATCCCGAACCGCTTTTGAGTAGTTTATAGTTATCATCGGATGTGCTTTGCAGGCTGGCGCCGTGGTTAAACACCAACAAGCCGTTTTTATGTGCAACCACCCATTTCTGGTCATAATCATCTACCAGTATTTGGGTGAGTGGGTTGGGTGGGTCGCCGGTAATAAAGGGCGTGGTAAAAGATTGCCATTCACCCTGAGCAGTTAATACCGATATAGCTTTTGGCGCACCGAAATTTGACACCCAAAGATTGCCTGCTGCATCATAAACCAAACCGCTTACCCTGCATCGCACATCGCCCACAGCTGTTTGCAGGGTGCTGTTTTGGGGGTTGTAAAGGGAGAAATCGGCGCCGTTGTAAGTTAGCAGCCCTGCATAGTAAGAAGCAAGGTAGTACAGGTTTTGGGTTGGGTGTTTTATAATTTGCAGTATATCTAATTTGTCGGCTAAAAAAGGGGTGTTCCTATCGCCATACCCCTGCCAAATGCCGTTTTCGTAAATACCAAATCCATCGGTGCGGAACAAGGTGTTCCAGTTTGAGTAATTAATGCCGCCATTTGCCACCCATAAACGGTTAGCCTCAGTGGTTAGCCCGAAAACGTTTGGGCTGTATGGTCCTTCGGGCACAATGGTTTGCGAAAAATTTGCGCCCATCAACGCTAAACTTCGCCATAGGTCGGCTGCCCATACATTGCCCCATTCATCGGGAAAAGCCTGTATGGGACGGTTAACATCCCATTTTTCAAACAAATCAATAGAAAAATCGGGGTTAATGACCGCCACCCTGCCTGCATTGGCCTCGTTGGCTATACAACTGCCGTTCCACTCGCAAACGGCTACCTTGTTAAAAGCAGTTTCAACGGCTTGTATGCACCAGCCCGCATTGCCATAAACCGGCTCCCATTGGGTTAAATCTTCCGATTGGTACAATATGCCGCCTGTTTCTGCAAAAAAGCGGTTGTTGGCAAATACCACATGTTCCACGGGTTGCCCGGCAGGTGCAATTTGGGTATTTTGCTGCCAGTTGGTATAAAAAGCCAGATTGGGATTGGTTAAATCGGCCTGGTACAGCCCGTTTTCGGTAGCTGCTACAATAAGGTTATTGTGAATGGCTACCTGATATACCTTAATATTTGACCCGTTTGGTCCGATAACGAAGGTGTCTTCAAACTCGCCCGATGCGAGGTTAAATACCACAATACCAAAACTGCACGACAGATACATTTTTTCGCCTTCGGGCAGCAGGTGATTAACCTGCTTTTCGCCAGCAATATTGGAGCGCTTTATATCGGGATAATTCTTTACCTTACCGTCTTTCCAAACATCTACATTGGCGCTGTTATAAACAACTACTAAGGCATTTACCATACTGTTATAAGCCATCCGGGCAATGCCCAACTCGCTGAAACCGTTTAACCCCGACAAAGTGCGCACAGAACCATTGGCAATATGGTACTCGTAGAGGTAATACTTTGTGCCCACATATACTTTATTGCCTGCGGGGGCAATGGTTGTGGCATCGGTTTGGGGTAAATAAACCTGCCAGTTGCCTATGGCCTGTTGCTGGGCAACTGCCGGTATGGCAAACGCCCAAAACAAAAGGGCTGCAAAAAACTTTAAATTGTTGCGCATAAATGGTTATGGCAGTTGTGAAATAAACCGTTTAACCCTACTTTGATGCAGGGAAAAGCAAAAAGGTTGGATGCAAGTTGCTGTTTTGCCCGAAATGAACGCAAGTTAACCGGTGTTTAGTGCGCCGGCTTATCGGGTGCGGGCGCTGAGGCGTGAAAATTGCTGTAAATTCTTTGCGCGTACTCATCGAGCAGATATAAGATTCGCTCGCGGCTATTTGACGTAAGAATAAAACCAATATGGTATGGATTGTTTTGGATACGCCAGCAAATTTCGGGGTCGGTAAAACCCGAATCATCGGGATACTCCTGCCGGGTAAGGGAAATAATAATGCCCGAATATTCTCTTTTAACCTGCGGCAACACATAAGGCTGTTGCCGTGCCATGGCTACTTCAATTTTTGCCCATTCTTCCCACAGATTTACCCCGGTTGCAAAAGCTACCTGTTCGGCAATATGGGCACCGCCTACCCTTGATGATGTTTCGAGGAAATACAACTGCCCGTTTTCAGTAGAGCGTATAATTTCGGTATGCGAGGCGCTGAAACGCATTCCGAAGGCTTGTAAAATTTGCTCATTGAGTTTGAGCAGTTCTTTTTCTTCCTGCGATTCATAAGCTACTGTACAGGAGCGGAAAATGCCACCGCCGTGGGCTACTTCAAAAGGTGTGTTGAGGTAGCGCGATGCCTGGGCAAACACCACCTGCCCGTCAACGGTAAGCGAGTCGATATGGTAAACTGTGCCGGGGGTAAACTGTTCAATAAGAAAATTATGGCGGTCATGTGCCAGTTTATGGTTGAGCAGTTCCCAGAGTTCTTCGGTGTTGTGTACCTTGGTAATACCTGCCGAGGAGGCCTCGCTTCGGGGTTTTACCACCCACGGGGGTGCTGTTTGGCGGGTGTATTGGTGTATTTGTTCATCGTTGAACAAAGGGCTGAAGGGCGGCACCAATATACCGGCTTCCATAGCGCACATGCGCATAGCCAGTTTATCTCTGAAATGGCGGGCAGTGGTTTGCCCCATACCCGGAATGCGAAAATGTTCGCGCAAAAAAGCGGCACGCTCCACATCAAAATCATCTAAGGCTACAATGCGGTGTATGGGGGTACTGCGCATTTTGTAAGCCAACCCGGCTTTTAGGTCTTCCAAATTCCAGGAGCCGTCTTCCAATTGATTCATGTAATAAATGTCGCTCAAAACTTCGCGCGGCCAAGGTTTGTTTTCCAATTTTTTGGAAGTAACCAGATAAACATTACAGCCCTGTGCGCTGGCAGATTTTAAAAAATCTACACCTTTAAAGTAAGAGGCTATGCATAACAGGTTAAGCGTTTTCTTTAAGGGGTTTTCCATAGAGTATGGTGCTTTAAAATTGAGGCTGCAAGTAACAATAAAAAATGCAAATTTACAAGTAGCTCTTGTTAAACTGCTTTCTGTTTGTTAGTAACCCTTACATGCTGTAATGAGTATGCAGCAACGTGAAGAGGCTATAAACCGAATGCGTTTCATCATATTATCTGGCAAGGGTAAAAAAGATGTCGGTTGGCATAAGAAAATCGGAATCAGAAATTACCAAAGGGCAATATGGGTAAAAAGGCAACCCGGGCAGCCTTTCTTGCCATAATTTTTTGTATTTTTGCACGCTTAAATAAAAATAGGGCATGCTTAGTTATCAAACCCTGCAAGAATTAGTTGCCATAGATTCACCCACCGGTTACACTAAAAAAGCGGCGCAGTACATTCATCACCTGCTTGGCTCTTACGGCTGGCAACCGCAATATACCAACAAACAGGCAGTAACCTGTTCGTTGGGAAGTCAACCTAAACTGGCCATTGCTGCTCATACCGATACGTTGGGTGCTATTGTTTCGCGCATTAATCCCGATGGCACTTTAGGTATATCGTTGCTTGGAGGACCGCTGCTCAACAGTTTTGAGGGCGAATACTGCCGCATTTATACCCTTGCCGATAAGGTTTACACCGGAACGCTGCTGCTAAACAACCCCTCTACCCATGTAAATGCCGAAGCAGCAGCTACGAAGCGCGATATTGGCAGTATGCACATAAGAATTGACGAACCGGTCCAAAACAAAGCCGATACTGAACAATTAGGCATTAAAGTAGGCGATATTATTTGTTTTGATACCCGATATCAGGAACTGCCAAGCGGCTACATTAAATCGCGGTTTATGGATAATAAGGCGGGCTGCTTTGTTTTGTTTGAAATAGCAAGGCGCATGGCAGCACACAAGCAACAGGCGCCTGTTCAACTGTTCTTTTCAAACTATGAGGAAGTAGGGCATGGCGGGTCGGGTGGTTATGCCGCAACCATAGAAGAACTGCTGGTTATTGACATGGGCGTAGTAGGCGCCGGTTGCGAGGGCACCGAGCAGCATTGCTCTATTTGCGCCAAAGACAGCAGTGGGCCATATGACTACCATTTCAGGAAAAAACTGACGCAACTTGCCGAAAAACATCAAATACCCTGTAAAACAGATATTTACCCCTACTACGGATCCGATGGCTCGGCAGCGCTGAGAGCCGGTCATGATTTCAGGGTGGCGCTAATTGGTCCGGGGGTGGCTGCATCGCATGGCATGGAGCGCACCCACAAAAAAGGCATTGAAGCCACTATTGACCTTTGCATGGCATATATTAACCAACTTTAATCAAAGTTTTCTTACACCAATTAATTCAATCATTTACAGGCAAAACATGGGTTTAAGGGCAACATTAGGCAAACCTCTGGCAGGCTGGATAGCAAAGGACGTAGAAAAATGGGCTTTCAGATATGCCGAAATTCAGCAGGTATGGTTTAAAAGATTGCTTTCCGAAGCAAAACATACTTTGTTTGGAAAAGAGCATGGGTTTGCACGCATTAAAACTTATGACGATTTTAAAGAACGGGTATCCATACGCGATTACGAAGCACTTAAGCGCTATACCGAACCTATGCTGGCCGGTCATAGCAATGTATTGTGGCCGGGAAAACCGCTGTATTTTGCCAAAACGTCTGGCACCACCTCGGGCACAAAATATATACCTATTACTCGTGCTTCCATAGCCAATCATTTTAACAGCGCCCGCAATGCAGTGATGTTGTATGCGCACCAATCGGGCAATACGGCTTTTTTTGATGGTAAAATGGTATATCTTTCGGGTAGTCCGGTATTGGAAACAAAATCGGGCATTCTTACCGGCAGGCTTTCGGGCATTGTAAACCATCATATTCCGGCGTTTTGGCGCAGCAATCAGCTACCTACCTATGCCACCAACTGCATGGAGGAATGGGAAGAAAAGGTAGATAAAATTGTACAAGAAACCATTCACCAAGATGTTCGACTCATTAGCGGCATTCCGCCCTGGGTTCAAATGTATTTTGATAAAATAATTGCCCAAACCGGAAAATCCGTTCGCGAAGTTTTCCCCAATTTCAGCCTGATGGTGCATGGCGGTGTAAATTTTGAACCCTACCGCGCGAAATTGGAAAACAGCATAGGTAAACGGGTAGATACGGTAGAAACGTTTCCGGCTTCTGAGGGTTTTGTGGCATACCAATACCGCCCAAACAAAGAAGGGCTGCTGCTTAATGTAAATTCGGGTATATTTTTCGAATTTGTTCCAGTAAGCGAAATTAACCTTCCCAACCCCCGCCGCCTTTCTCTTGCCGAGGTGGAACCGGGTATAAATTATGCCCTAATTATTAACAGCAACGCCGGTTTGTGGGGCTATAACTTAGGCGATACCGTTAAGTTTTTATCGGTAAAACCCCCGCTCATGGTGGTTACAGGACGGGTAAAGCACTATATATCGGCCTTTGGAGAGCATGTAATTGCCGAAGAAGTAGAACAAGCGCTGCTGGAAGCCGCCAATGCCGAAGGAGTACATATTACCGAATTTACCGTTGCCCCAAAAATTCAACAAGCCGGAACCGAAAAATCTTACCATGAATGGCTGGTTGAATTTGATACACTGCCCCAAAATCTGAACCGTTTTACCCAAACAGTTGACCATCATTTGCAAAAGAAAAACAGCTATTATGCCGATTTAATTAAAGGCAATGTACTGCAACCGCTTAAAATAGTGCCGCTTAAAACCGGCGCTTTCAGGCAGTATATGAAATCTATAGGCAAACTGGGCGGACAAAATAAAGTTCCGCGCCTGAGCAATAACAGGCAATTTGCCGATGCACTGCTCGGCTACAAACTTTAACCCTATGCTTTGCGTTGTATGACTGTAATATTTGCCCCCCAATACCTACCTATTGCAATGCCGGTTGCCTTTGCAAAAAAGTTGCGGGCAGTATCTAATCGTATATGAATTTGATTTTTTGCTTAAATTTTAACCGTTCATTTTTAAAACGACACTTACCCTTTCCATGGAAACGCTGATAATGATTGGTCAATTAATGCTGGGGCTTTCGCTGCTGGTTTTTGTGCATGAACTGGGACATTTTCTTGCTGCAAAAGCTTTTGGCATGAGAGTACCCAAATTTTATATATTTTTTGATGCCTGGGGTAAAAAATTATGGAGCAAGCAAATAGGCGAAACCGAATATGGCATTGGCTGGCTGCCAATGGGCGGCTATGTGCAAATTTCGGGCATGATAGATGAAACTCAGGATAAATCGGCCCTCATGGGCGAGCCACAACCATGGGAATTCAGGGCAAAACCGGCATGGCAAAGGTTTATAGTAATGATTGCCGGCGTTGTTATGAATGTAATTACTGGCATTATAATTTTTACCATGTTCCTGGCCACGCTGGAAAAAGAATACCTGCCTATGAGCGAGGTAAACAAAGATGGTATTTATGCCTACGATGCCGCCAAAAACATTGGACTGCAAAACGGCGATAAAATAACCGCCATTAACGGCAAACCTTTTGAACGATTCAAAGAACTTATCTCTACAAAAGTGTTTTTTGGCTCAGACTTAACCGTTGAAAGAAACGGGCAAACCATTCATCTTAAAACGCCCAACAACTTCTATGAACAGATAAAAAACCCGTTCGTAGGAACCATGTACGAAAAAGTAACCGTTGAGGCGCTTATGTCCGGCTCTTTTGCCGAACAGGCCGGCCTGCAAAAAGGCGACCGTATTGTGCGAATTGACTCTACTGTTATTGACCGTTTTGTACAAATTGGCGAAGTACTGAAAAATTTCAAAGGCGGGCAGGTGCTGGTGGGCATTGACCGCAACGGGCAAAATCTTACCCTAACTTCAAAAGTAGATACCAGTGGTAAAATAGGGTTTGTTCCGGCTATTGACCTGCCCTATACTTATAAGCCCTACACATGGGGAAGCGCTTTTCACTATAGTTTTAAAGACGGGTATGATTTGGTGGCCTCTCAAATTATTGCCTTTAAACTTATGTTTACCGGCCGACTGAGCGTGCGCGATAACTTAGCAAGCCCTATTGCCATTGCCCGAATTTATGGCGGACAATGGGACTGGAAACGCTTTTGGCGTATTACCGGGCTGCTTTCTTTTGTTCTGGCCTTTATGAACATTTTACCCATTCCGGCGCTTGATGGCGGGCATATTTTGTTTATTGCTATTGAAACCATAACCCGCCGCAAAATAAGCGATGCCATACTGGAAAAAGCACAGATTTTCGGAATGATATTACTGCTTTGCCTTATGGTCTTTGCCTTTGGCAATGATATTTACAAGTGGTTTTACAATAAGTTCTAAAGTATAACTCAATTTGCGAAACAAAAACCCCCTGCCGAAAACTCAGCAGGGGGTTTTTATTTTGAAATATAAGTCAGTCGTGATACACTCTTAGAAAGGTACGATAATTTTACCCCTCCAACTATTACGTGTCGATGATACAGATGCAATATACATACCTTGGGGCAATCCGGTAAAGGAAAAGGATAGGGTGTTACTGCCCTTTTGGAGAACAGCTTGATAGTTCTGGGCTATTTTCCCTTCCATATTAATGAGTTGTAAGTTAACCTGCTCCTGATAAGGACTGCTAATATCGAATACTACGTTTTGTGAAGCCATATCGTATCGGATATGTACCTGCATTTCAGGTTGGTTTGCAGTGAAATCATGTACCCCTGTAGCCAATAGGTCTATAGCGCAATTACCAAAGGAAGTATCGTACCAATCTTGTATTTCCTGTGCGTATTCTTTAAGTTGTGCAACAGCGGCAATATGCGGCATAGGTGTACCTGACGGTGCCTGCGCCGCTGGAAAAGCCATATCAATGCAAATTTGTTCGTTAGGTGATAAGGAGAAGGGATTAATAGAACCTTGCACTCTTAAATCAGTTGGAGGAGAAAAAGGAGGGTCTGCATTTAGCATTGTCCATCCCTCACCTGAAAGAGGGTTGCCCGAAAACATATAGTGGGTTGCAATATCACCTCCCATACCATTACCTCCATACGTTAAAGGTGCACCATTTTTCCATAAACCATTAAGGTAGCGATAATATTCATCAGGAGTATTTGGATTCCCTTGCACACTAAAATCATTTTTGCTCACAAGACAGGAATTAAGATGATGGTTTAGCATCATACAGCCTTGCGCAGGAAGTCCGTTCTCCATCATCTCTTCGCTAATTGTATCTCTGTTATATCCATAATACATATTCAATAAAGTATCACACCCTGTAGCGTCATTATATAAATTACCCATATCAAAGTCCATCCACATGCCAAATAGCATATTGTATGTTTGTTCAGATCGATTAACTATTCGGGTATTCAAAAAAATAGAATTATGCAGAAAAGGTATATCGGGTGCATTGTAAGCATAAACCATGCTATAAATATCAATGCCAAAAGGATTGCCGCCAGTTTCAGTATGTGGTAATCGGGCATCATTAATGATAAAATAAACCGCTTTATCACCGTTTATTATCGGGTAATCACCCTGATCGGGATGATACACGCCATCGTTATTCACATCGGTAAAAGGAGCCAAATAATAAGGTTCACCATTTGCCACATTTCCATGTACAGGCCAGTTTGCAATTACTTCGGGCATAATATAGCCCTCAGAATTATAATTAAGCGTATGGTTATTTATTTCCTGTCGGGTAATACTCCAAACTCTGTTATAGCGATTATCGTAATCTGCATCATAATTAGTAGCAACAGGGCCAGTCCAATAATCAAAACCCGACTGATTGTAAGTTTGGGCAGCCACATGCAGTAGTCCACCCATATCTACACCGCCCAACCAATATCCGCCTGCATAAACCGTATTGTTTTTAATATTCTCACTTAATGGGTAATATATGCCATCTTTTCCTCCATCCTCACTTCCAAATACTTTACCTCCTGCAAGAATATTTGCCCCTATATTATTCATAGAAAGGCTGTCAAATGTTTGAGCAAAAACCGGGTGCGTCATCAAAAACAGAAAAACAATTGGTAATAGTGGCTTCATATTGAGTTTTTTTATCAAAAAATTAAGATTCAATTTTATCAACGTAGTTTTTCAGTAAAGGGTTGCCTCAACATATTATTTATTGCCTAGTAAAACAAAACCCCCTGCCGATAACTCAGCAGGGGGTTTTTATCATTTTAACCAACTAATTTGTGCCGGCAAAAGGATTAGCGGCGGTTGTGGCGCGGCGGCCCACCCTGACGGCGGTCGCCGCGGTCGCGGTTTTGGTTGCGGTTATCGTTGCCGCCGGCATCATCATCAATAGTGCCATCGGGTTTGGGCAGTAATACCTTGTGCGACAGTTTGAATTTACCCGTTCTGTCGTCAACACCTACCAGTTTTACCATTATCATTTCGCCTTCTTTCAGCACACCCTCCATGTTTTCGAGGCGTGAGTAAGAAATTTCGGAAATGTGGAGCAACCCTTCTTTGCCCGGCATAAACTCTACAAATGCGCCGTAGGGCATAATGCTTTTAACTTTAGCATTGTACACCTCGCCCACTTCGGGTACAGTAGCTATGGCACGTATACGCATTACGGCAGCATCGAGGGCGGCTTTATCAGACCCATAAATCAGCACTTCGCCTTTGCCGTTTTCTTTTTCTTCAATGTTAATAGTGGTTTTGGTTTCGCGCTGCATTTCCTGAATTACCTTGCCGCCCGGACCAATAACGGCGCCAATAAATTCTTTGTCAATATACAGTTTCACAATTCGGGGTGCATGTGGTTTCAGGTCTGGTCTTGGAGCAGAAATTACCTGATTCATTTGGTGCAGAATGTGCAACCTGCCTTCGCGGGCTTGGTAGAGCGCCTGCCGCAATACATCGGCCGACAAGCCGTCAATTTTAATGTCCATTTGTACGCCGCAAACGCCGTTTTCGGTACCGGTAACTTTAAAGTCCATATCGCCTAAGTGGTCTTCATCGCCCAAAATATCGGATAAAACAGCTACGCGGTTTCCTTCGCTAATTAAACCCATTGCAATGCCCGATACAGCCTGACGAACCTGCACCCCGGCATCCATCAGCGCCAAAGAACCGGCACAAACGGTAGCCATGGAAGAAGAGCCGTTCGATTCCAGAATATCGGAAACCACCCTGATGGTGTAAAGGTTTTCCTCATCGGGCGGCAATACCTGTTTTAAAGAGCGCATGGCCAAGTTACCGTGTCCAATTTCGCGGCGTCCGGGTCCACGCATGGGTTTTACCTCGCCGGTAGAAAAGGGCGGAAAATTATAGTGCAGCAAAAAGCGCGAATACTCTAAACCTATAGATTTATCGAGCATTTGCTCATCTTGTTTGGTTCCAAGTGTAACGGTGGTAATAGACTGTGTTTCGCCGCGGCAGAACAGGGCGCTGCCGTGCGGCGTTGGCAGAAAATCTACTTCCATAAGTAACGGCCGGATGTCGGTAGTTTTGCGGCCGTCAAGGCGCTGCCCGTCTTCGAGTATTACGTTGCGCACAATGGTGCGGTGCAGGTCTTCGAGGTATTCTTCGGCCAATTCTACTTTTTCGGGGTCTGGTTCTTCGCCTAAGGTGGCTAAAAATTCGGTTTCCACCACTTTAAACTTTTCTTTGCGTTCTTGTTTACCCAATCCCGATTTTACGATTTCTCTAATTCGTTCCTGAGCAAATTCCTGCACGGCGGTTTTAAGCGTTTCATCGCCGGCAGGCGGTTCGGGCAGTTGGCGTTTGGGTTTTCCGCATTGCGCGGCCAGTTCAAGTTGTGCTTTGCATTGCAGTTTAATGGCGTTGTGTGCAATTT
>NBMY01000042.1 GCA_002212985.1 Sphingobacteriales bacterium TSM_CSS | reverse complement strand
AAGGATATGGAAGGTTTAGTCGTTTACCAATGTTACAAAATGCGCTATCAAATAGCGTTTTTATTCAGAAACGGCAAGACCCACCTGGGTTTGGAGCACACGCAAAGCAGACACAAAGAAGCCCTCAATTTTCATTTCAACATAAGCCTTTCTACGCTCAATGTAGCCAAAGCAGTGCACTGGCTTAGTATTCCCAAAAATGAAAGAGGACCATTCTCAATAGCAGACATTAAAACGCAATATATCAACGAATTACTACTCGACAGATTAATTTCCTATGGCAAAGACCCATCTGTGGAAAAAAATTAACCCGAAATCAAAAAACTATACCAATTAGGGCGTATTGCCGCTTAGAATTTTACCGAACTATTGAGAGTACATGTGTCAAAAAATCTCGTTTTGCTTTGTTTATCCCAGACATTTTCCCTAATATTGCGGTGATAGTTTTCTGTAAAACTGTCATAGCGTATTATGTTTTTGGTTTGCTACCTCAAAACTAATACGCTTTTTCTGTTTCTAATATGTCCAACATCCCAAAACCAAAAAAATCACCGAACTATTGCCTGTACACAAGTGGCGTTTATACCCGAAAAGAACAGAGTACACAAATAAGTTAAAGCAGGTAAACCTTTTTACCTTTATGCCTTGTTAAACATAAAACCATTTGCCCTGCTTATTATGTAAAAGCAGCCAAGCCCAACTGTTGTAGCTTAAACCGATAATTTTACCCCGCGCAAGGTTTACCTTCTGCCATGCAACTAACCCGAAAAACATTTTTCTTTCTTTCCTGCATTACCCTGTTTGGGTTTTCGCTCCTGGGGGGGGGCATTATCTGGCTGTTTTCTGCAACGCCGCTTACCGAGTTGCTGCAAAGAACCCCCGTGTTCTGGCAGTTGCTTTTTGGCACCGGCTACGGCCTTGCCTTCGGGCTCATAGCGCTGTCGGTTGTAGAATCGGAAGAACTGGAAGGCGTTACCGATTACCTGAGCCAGATGATTCAAAGTTCTAACCTTCGGCTGGTTGATGTGGTATTTGCATCGGTTTGTGCTGGCATAGGTGAGGAAATTATGTTCAGAGGCGCTATTCAGCCGTTTTTGGGCATTTGGATTACCGCCGTTATTTTTATTGCCATACATGGCTACCTGTCGTTAGAAGATTTGGGCGTATTTTTTTACGGCGTGCTCATGGTGGTTATGAGCGCCGGACTGGGCTACCTTACCAACTGGCTGGGCATTGCCGCTGCCATGGCCGGACATGCCGTATTTGATGTGGTTATATTTGTGCATTTGCTGCGCCATCGGCAGCCTCAAACCTAACCCCTCCCAACATGCAGCCCATACGCTACCTTGGCCACCACCAAATTGACCGGAAAAAATGGGATAACTGTATTTTACAGGCCGCCAACAGCCTGCCTTATGCCTTTAGCTGGTATCTGGATATTGTTTCGCCCGAATGGGAGGCATTGGTTGCCGGCAACTACGAAGCGGTAATGCCCCTTACCCGAAAAACCAAATACACCATTGCCTATTTATACAAACCTTTGTGGGCACAGCAATTGGGGGTGTTTTCGGGGCAAATGCCCAACGCCGAAACGGTAAACCATTTTCTGCAAGCCATTCCTTCCCGTTTCAGACTGGTGCAATATACGCTCAATGAAGCCAACGGAACGCAAATAACCGTGCTGCCGCACACAGAGCGGGTAAACCACCTGCTGCCCCTTAACCAACCCTACCGGCAGTTATACAGCGCTTTTAACCAAAATACCCGCCGCAACCTTAAAAAAGCCCTGCAACAACCCTATACCCTGCACAACAATATTGCCCCGCCCGAAATTATTGACCTTTACCGCAACACAGCCGGTAAAAAACTGCCCCAAATACAACCGCAGCACTACCTGCAAATGGAGCGCATTATATACCAAAGCCTGCACCGCCACGCCGGACTCTTGTATGGCGTATATAACCAAGCCAACCAACTGCACGCCGCAGCCTTTTTTTTGCACACCGGCGGCCGCATTATTAACCTGTTTCCGGCCACCTCAGACGAAGGGCGCACCGGCGGCGCCATGTTTTTGCTGCTCAACCACGTTATACAACAATTTGCCGGTACTTCTGCCCTGCTCGATTTTGAAGGCTCGGTAAGCCCTTCGGTATCGCAGTTTTACCGCGGCTTTGGGGCAGTGCCCGTTACCTACTGTCAGGTGCAGCGAAATACCCTTCCGCTGCCCTTTAAGTGGTTAAAAAAATGAACCGTTGGTGTATTTTGTAACCACCTTTGCAGTAATTTTAGGGCATTAAAAACACTACACCAACTTTATGCAGCCTCCTTTAAACTTACAGGTACGCACTACCCTTAGTGCCTGCAAAAAAACGGTTCCGTTTATAAAGCATAACCGCCTGTGGCAAGATTTCGGGCAAATAAAATGGATTGCCCGCATATTTACGGCAGCAGGCGTTTTGCTGGCGCTTCAGTTTCTTAAAGCATTTGAGTTCTGGAAATTTACCCCCTTTAATCCCAACGCTCTTGCCAATGCCGGCGCCAACCTTTCTCATATTGGCAGCAACCTGTACCAACAGATGGCAGATATGTACACCGGTGGTTACAAATATCTGGTGCTAATATGTATGCAGGCGCTTATAGGGCATTTTGGCGGAAAAACATCTTACTTATTGAATCAAATATCCTATGAACCTACGTTTAAAAGCTATTTGCATGACCAATGGCGAATTATTAAAGTAAGCGGTTTAAGCTGGGTAAGCGAAATTTTTTACGGCGCACTTGCCGCTGCCCTGCTGGGAGTTGTGCAGCTATCTCTGTTGGAGCAACCGGTTAGCCTGCTTATTCAGTGCTACCTGCTGGGCTTTACCATTGCCGATGTGTATGGCGCCCACCACGGCATGAGTATAATGCAAAGCTACCGTTTTGTGAAAGGGTATGCGCCGGTGTTGGTGATATTGGGCGCTGTTTATTACCTGCTGCTGCTGCTGCCGGTGGCAGGTGCGCCCGTTGGCGCCATTTTTTGTACGGTGGCGGTGTTGCTGACCATGAACCTTCTTGCCAACCCCCAACCCATGCCCCCGGCCGTACCCGTTACACCCCAAAACCAGCCTCATGAACAATAAACCCCAAGGCAAGCTTTACCTTATACCCAACCTGTTGGGTGGCAGCAACCTGCAAACCATACCCGAATATGTGCAGCAAATAGTGCAACAGATAGAGGTATTTATAGTAGAAAACACCAAAGAAGCCCGCCGGTATTTGGTAAAATTAGGCATGAACAGCAACGGGAAATCGGTAAACGCGCTTACGTTTCTGGAATTGGACAAACATACGCCCGAAGACCGGTTTACCGCCTACCTGCAACCGGCCGATGAAGGTAAAAACATAGGCCTTATTTCCGATGCCGGTTGCCCCGCCGTGGCCGACCCGGGCAGTCTTATTGTGCGCCATGCCCACGAAAAAAACATAGAAGTAGTGCCGTTGGTAGGGCCATCGTCCTTGCTGCTGGCGCTCATGGCATCGGGGTTAAACGGGCAGCAGTTTGCTTTTTCGGGCTACCTGCCCATTGAGCAGGCAAAGCGCACGCAATACATCAAAAAATTAGAACAATTGGCAGGACGCGAAAACCAAACCCAAATTTTTATTGAAACACCTTACCGAAATCAGGCGCTATTTACCGATATTCTTGCAACCTGCCGCCCCGATTTGCGCCTGTGCGTAGCCGCCAACCTTACCCTGCCAAACCAATACATTGCAACGCACAGCATAGGTAAATGGAAAAGCCTGCCGCCGCCCCAACTGCACAAAATTCCGGCGGTTTTTTTACTTGGGAAGTAGGTATCCTGATTTGCATTTTGAATGTGATAACAAAATAGTTTCTTTAAAATCAATTTTGAATATTGTTAGCCAATTAATACATGCTATTTAATAATACTGTTTATTGGTGCTAAAGCCCGTACACAATCCAAAAAGGGCAAAAAGATTCCACTTTTCAAAAGTTTTGAATATTTTAAAATTTTACCCAACGCTTAAAACATTTTGCTCACGCTCAGAAACCACACAAAGGTATTAAACTCAACAAATACAAAGTGGTAGAACCTGTTTTACCCATGGATGTATTGGGCATTTACATTTTGCTCCCTGTAGTGTAAACCCACAATTGGGTTATTTTTGCTCTATACAACCCAAAAAGTAAATAAATTGGGTTATATTTGTGCAATGTAATCAAATTTTAAGGAAAAATGAGCCATATAGCATTCTTACCTCCCAATATTGATGTAGAAACAAAGGCTGTTTTAAAAAAAACAGCTGAGGCGCATCGCTATTTGGCAGAACTAAAAGGCATTGCTGCCTCTATACCCAACCAAAACATATTGATAGATACGCTCTCACTTCAGGAGGCAAGAGAAAGTTCTGCAATTGAAAATATCATTTCCACCTTCAATGATGTGTACCAATCCAACTATCAGGCACAATCTTTTGCTTCGCCTGCTGCCAAGGAGGTTCATGCCTACTCTAAAGCTTTGAAAAAAGGTTTTGAATTGGTAAAAAAACAAGGCATACTCACCATTAACAGCATTTTGGAGATACAACAGGAAATTGTACACAACAAGGCAGGTTTTAGAAAACTGCCGGGTACCAAACTGCTGAATCAGGCCACCGGTGAAATAGTGTACCAACCGCCACAAGACTACGATACCATTGTGAAACTGATGAGCAATTTGGAAGCCTATATCAATGATGATGCGCTATCCGATGCCGACCCTTTGGTAAAAATGGCTATCATCCATCATCAGTTCGAAAGCATTCACCCGTTTTATGACGGCAACGGACGTACCGGCAGAATCATCAACATCCTTTATCTGATTAAAAACGACTTGCTCTCGCTTCCCGTTTTATACCTAAGCCGCCACATTATCCGCCACAAGGCCGATTATTATGCATTGCTACAGCAGGTTCGCAATAGCAACAACCATTGGGAACCCTGGATATTGTATATGCTCGAAGCGGTTATTCAAACATCAAAAAGTACCATTCGGGTTATTACGCAAATGAGTATGGCCATGCAGCATTACAAACAGCACATCAGAAACCGCGCACCCAAGATTTACTCACAGGATTTACTGAATAACCTGTTCCGCTACCCTTACACCAAAATAGATTTCATTATGCAAGATTTGCAGGTGAGTCGCAATACAGCTATACGCTATTTGGAACAATTGGAAAAACTGGGCTTAATTGAAAAAAGAAAAATCGGACGCGACAATTATTTTATCAACAAAGCCCTGCTCGGGCTACTCATTAATCCCGAATAAACCATGAAGTACACTACCCTCAACATACAAGGCAACCTGTTCTCTGAAGAAATTCTCCAAAAAATTGAAACCGGAGAGGCTCAAGGCCAACAAGCCGCCGACTTTGGCTTTGAGCCGGGTACCAACCTGCGCAGTGAAATAGAATATGCCTGGAGCCGCATTAAATTAGACTGGAAACATTTTTGCAATAAAAACCAAAACCTGCCCGCCACCGACCCTTATGGCACCACCCTCAGCCGTAAATGGATGGAACAGTTTCTAAACACTATTGGCTTCGATTTGGTAAAAGAAAAATCGGGTTTACTGGGCGAAAACAACCAAAAATATACAATAAGCCACACGGCTGATAATTTAACGCGAGGTCGGCTTTTGGTTTGGGTAAATTTAGAGGTCGAATAATGCCAATATGAATGCAAAAAAAGATTAAAATATCTCCCAATGCCTTGTAAAATAAGAGTTACAAGCTCCCCCCCTTAAAAAAAAGGGGGGGCTGGGGGGGATTGCCCAATCGGATGTTTTACTATTCCAATATCGGGCTTATTTCTTATTTTCAGATGCTATTTACTAGTGCAACCCATAATTTCGGGATAAAAAACAACATAAGCAACCTGAAACGCTTGCAAAATAAGCCCGCAACGTAAATTCTTATCCCGACCTCGCGTTAATTTAAGAAATACAAAAACTGCTGAATTACTTAAAACAAAGGAACCTTGGGACTATTCCGTAAGAAATTTAAGAGTTAGGGGTTAAACAACCCATTAAACCGGCAATTGCTTTTGCCAAATACTTTGCCCGAAAGTGAAGGGTGATGTCCCCGGGATTTTTTAAAACACACCGCCGCGCCTGTGTGCAATACTGTAAACTACCGGTATTTCCCAAACCTGCCGGAGAAACACGCCCCAGGAATCATGCGCAAACTTGTGCCACCAATTATATGTGGTACATAGTTAACATGCCAGCGCTTTTGCAAAATGCAGCTATGTCCAAAACCGCTTTTGCTATACGGGGGTTTCCAACAATCGAATTATATTTTTTCTGTATTTAATTCGGAAACTGTGTAATTTTGCGTTCAGCAAAGGTAATTACAAAAGGGCTGCCCATAAAATAGGGTTGGTCATTAAACAACAATTCAACTTTTTGCTTCTCCTTTCCTTAAACCTATAACCGCCGCAGTTGTTACATGCTTGGCAAATTATGCGTTAATTTGTGTGCTTTTTAACCAATTCTGTTTTGTTATTTTGTGCTATGACCACTCCTGAACAACTGTACTCCTGTTTTCTGCAATGCACCGGCGTAGAAATAGACAGCCGTAAAATAAAGCCGGGCAATCTGTTTTTTGCCCTTAAAGGCACCCATGCCGATGGCAACCAATATGCAGCCGCAGCCGTGGCAGCCGGCGCACGCTATGCCGTGGTTAATGACCCCGCCGTTGCCGCAGCCAACCCCAACGCCTGCCTGTTGGTACCCAATGTGCTTACCGCCCTGCAGGAGTTGGCTACCCGCCACCGGCAGCAATTTACCATACCCTTTGTGGCCATTACGGGCAGCAATGGTAAAACCACCAGCAAAGAACTGCTGTATGCCGTATTAAGCAGTACCTATACGACACAGGCCACACAAGGCAATTTAAACAACCATATTGGCGTGCCGCTAACCCTGCTTGCCCTTAAACCCGGTGTTCAAATGGCCGTAATAGAAATGGGCGCCAACAAACAGGGCGATATTAACGAACTTTGCAGCATTGCCTTGCCCAATTTTGGGTTGATAACCAACATTGGCAAGGCGCATTTAGAAGGTTTTGGCGGCATAGAAGGGGTACAAAAGGGCAAGGGCGAAATGTTTGAATACCTCGATGGCGCCGAAGGGCGGGCTTTTGTGAATTTAAATGATGTACGCGTGGCGCAGGTAGGCTATTATCTGCACAAAGCCACTACCTACGGCAGTACTCGCCGCGCCAATATTTATGCCGAAAGTTTGGGCTGCAACCCCTTTTTAAAGGTGCGCTGGCATTTACCCAAAGCGCTGCGCGGGCAAACCGAAACCGGTTTTATAGATATTGACACGCAGCTTACCGGCGAGTATAACCTCGATAACGTAATTGCGGCCATTGCGGTGGGACATCATTTTAAGGTATCGCCGCCCGATATTGCCCGCGCTATACACGCCTATGTGCCGCAAAACAACCGTTCGCAAATTGTGCAAATGGGTACCAACACGGTTATTTTAGATGCCTACAATGCCAACCCTACCAGTATGCAAAATGCGCTGCTCAATTTTAACCAACTGCCGGCAGCGGCAAAAGTGGTTATTGCGGGCGATATGCTGGAAATGGGCGAATACAGCGAACAGGAACACACCGGCATTGTAAAGCAACTGCAAACCATGAACCTGCAACACGTGGCGCTGGTTGGCCCCGAATTTGGCAAGGTTTGCGCCGGCACCGGCTTTTTGCATTTTAACACCGCAGCAGCAGCAAAAGAATGGTTTAAAGCCTGCCGTTTTGAGCATACCCATATCTTGCTCAAAGGCTCGCGCGGCATGGCCATGGAGCAAATTTTGGGGTAACCTGCCCTGCATTTGCTGCCGGTTCCGGTATTTCGGGGTGTTTTGTGGGGCGGGTTGCGGGCGGCGTTATGCCTCTTCGGGTGTTTCGGGTTCTCCTTCTTCTTCGTCGTTTCGGGCAATCCAGAAATTGTTGGCGCCCAGGCCGGTTTGCAGTTGCAGCCATCGTTCCTGTATGAGTTCCAGCAGCGCCAGAAACCTGAAAATGGCCATAATGCGGTTTTCGCAGTCGGCAAATACCTCTTCAAAAGATGCCTGCGTTTTACCCACCATCAGCAGGCGGCAGTATTCTCTTTGCTGGGTAATGGTGTAGGGGTGTTTTACTACCGAAAACCTAATTTTCTTTTGCCGGTTGTCTAATTTATCCATTATCTGCGCAAAAACCTGCAGCAGTTTAAAGAGGGTAATAGACTCTATTTCGGTTTCGGTGCTGTATTTTTGGGCAATGTAGTCGTTTTCTTCTTCTAAGTTTCCGCGTACAAAGCGCATGGCGCGCGCCTCTTCCAATATTTCTAATTGTGCCGATACCTCTTTGTACTGTTTGTACTCCAGCAGGCGCTGCACCAGTTCCTGCCGCGGGTCAATTTCTTCGCCGGCTTCGTTCAGTTCTTTTCGGGGCAGCAACATGCGGGCTTTTATGTGCATGAGTGTGGCGGCCACCACCATAAACTCGCTGGCAAGGTCAATGTTCAGCAGTTCCATCTGGTGCAAAAAATCTAAAAAATCATCGGCCAGTTTGGCAATGGGTATATCATAAATATCTAACTCATCGCGTTCAATAAAGAACAGCAGCAGGTCAAACGGCCCTTCAAACTGCGAGAGTTTGATATGATATGTTTCGATGGTGGTCAACTGCTGAAGGATTGAGGTGTATGGTCTGCTTCGGGGAGCAAATATAACCCGAAAAGCCCGAAACAGGAAGCCTTATCGTGTAAGGCATTTACTTTTTATAAATTGCCTTCTTTTATCTGTTACTTAGCTGTCAGATTTTCCGTTATTTTTGTGCAGTTCTTTACAAACTCTTTTCTACACCTGCGAGTTGCGGTGTGTTGCGCTAATGAACCGAAAACTATGGAACAACTGATTTACAATAAATACAAATACAACCCCGAAGTTGATTTTTTGGGACAGGGGGCATTTGCCGATATATACCGCGCTTACGATGTGTTGCTGCAACGCTTTGTGGCGCTTAAATTTTACCGCCCCACCGATAAACAGCAAACCGAATCGAAATACGATGTATTGAACGAAATGCGCCGCATGATTCAACTGCAAATTGCCCACCCCAACCTTATTACCTACTACGATGCCCTGCTGCTGCCCGTTACCGATAGCCTGGGGCGCAGTTTTCCGGTGCAAATTGGTGTGGTGGAGTATGCAAACGGTAAAGAATACCTGCAAACCGGCGCCGACCTTAAAGCTTTTGTTGCCCGCGCCCACCCCGCCGAACAAGTGCTGAAAAAAATTGCAGGCGATATTTTAAACGGGCTTCTTTACCTGGAACAACGGCAAATTGTACACCGCGATTTAAAACCCGGCAATATTTTAATGCACCGCCTTCCCAACGGCGAATGGACAGCGAAAATTGCCGATTTCGGACTGGTAAAAAACCTGCAAAGCTCCGATGAATCTACCGTAAACCTGAAAGGAACCATAGAATATATGGCACCCGAACAGTTTTACCCTAATAAATATGGGATAAACGGTAGAATCAGTACCAACGCCGACCTTTGGGCTTTCGGGGCTATGTTGTACGAAATTTTTACCGGCAGTTTGCCCTACGGCAAACGCAGTCAGGGCAGCAGCGATGCCGAAATTGTAGCCCAGGCCGATAACTTTAACGCCAACCAACTGCCGCTAAATGCCATACCCCAGCCCTTTGCCCAAATGATTGCCCGATGTTTGGTAAAACATGCCGCACAGCGTGCCCAAAGCGCCGCCGAATTGCTTGACATAATGCAAAAAAATATTGTCAATTCGGTGTCCGATACTGAGAAAACACAAACCAGCATTAACCCGCCACCACCGCCGCCAAAAGAAAAAAACCTGCCGCCGCCGTCACAAAAACAACCCGAAAAAAAAGCGCCGCAGCAAACACCGCCCCCAACCAAAATAGAGCAGCCGGCCCAAAAAGAAAAGACCAACATTAGCAATACCATTTATAAAGTAGTGGTAGGTACTGCCCTTGTTTTGCTGGCGTTCTGGATTTTGCAGCAAATTTTTGGCGACCCGCTGTCAGGGCTTTTCGGCAACAAAAGCCACACCTCTGCCAATGCCGATACGCTTACCGCCGTTATGCTAAACCCGCCTTTGGTTACTTTGGGCGAAATTACATCGGGTAAAACCGCACAACAAACCGTTTACCTCAAAAACATGGGCGAAAAACCCCTCAACATTACCCAATTGCAAACCTTCTGCTCCTGCCTTACAGCCGACTGGCAACCCAAAACATCGGTTATGCCCAACGACTCGACAGCTGTAACCTTTGCCCTTAACACAAAAGGCATAAACGGCGCCTATACCGACAGCCTGCTGCTGTATGCCAACACCCTTGCCAACCCTACCCGCCTGCTCATTAGCGCCTATGTTAAACAGCCGTTTATACCCAACCGCGATGATTTTGAAGGCATCAAAACCAAACTGAACGAGGTGTTGAGTTTTTACCACCAGCACCGCTCCGATACACTCTATTTTTCCGATATGTTTACCGACCCGCTTAAATACTACTACTCCGAAACCGGTTATCAGCCGCTTCAACTCATTAAAAGCCGCGTAGCCCTTCAAAACAACGGCAAACCATCTGCCGAAACCCTGCTCAGCAACTCGCTCAGCTATGTTATTTTAGACGGTAATTTTCTGGCAGATTATTCCGTTAACTCCGGTTCGGGTGCATCGGGCTGGTTTGGATTTTCGGGTAAAACCACCACCCGTATGGAGGCGCAAATTACCTACCCCGATTTTAAAATCATCGGAATAAGAGAAATCAAATAATAGCGTTCCTTGCGCTCCTTGCGGTAAAAAATATACAGCAAGTTTCGCACAAGGCGCCATGAGAAGCGGGTAAAAACATGGGCAATAAAGCGCCGGCTGTCATGATGGCAGAGTACCAAGACCCCGTTACATTTACGCAGTCAGGGCATAGCAAAGTTTTTTTTACAACACTATTTAGTGAAAAGATGAACTATTTTCGGGCAAATAGTGTATTACTTACAACAACCTAAGTGTAAAAAATACACAAAAAACAATTTGAACTTTCATTTTTTCCTTGTACCTTTGTAACAACTTTAGCGTATGAAAATTGCCATTGCTCAACAAAACTACCATATTGGCAACTTTGAAGCCAATTTCGAGAAAATTAAAACTGCCATACACGAAGCGCGCAACCAGCAGGCAGATTTGGTGATATTCAGCGAATTATCGGTTTGCGGCTACCCCCCGCGCGATTTTCTGGAATTTCCCGATTTTATAAGGCGCTGCCACGAGGTAATTGAACGCATACAAGATGAAAGCGCCGGCATTGCCGTATTAGTTGGCGCCCCCTCCATAAACCCCGAAATTGAGGGGAAAGACCTGTTTAACTCGGCATACTTTATAGCCAACGGCGAGGTGCTGCATGTAGCCCACAAAGCCCTGCTGCCCACCTACGATATTTTTGACGAGTACCGCTACTTTGAACCCGCCAAAACGTTTGAAACCATTTATTATAAAGGCAAACGCTTTGCCATAACCATTTGCGAAGACATTTGGAATGTGGGCAATGAAAACCCGCTTTATACCATTTGCCCTATGGACGAGTTGGTAAAACAAAACCCCGATGTAATGATTAACCTCTCTGCCTCACCGTTTCACAACGGCCATGCAGCAGAGCGCATACAAACACTTCGGGCAAATACGCTGCGCTATAAAGTGCCGGCCTTTTATGCCAACTGCACCGGCGCACAAACCGAACTCATTTTCGACGGCGGCTCGCTGGTAATGGATGCCAACGGCAATGTGGTGGATGAATTGCCCTATTTTGAAGAAACCATGCGTTTTTATACCCTTTCCGATAATAATATGCCCCGCCCGGTGCAACCCATGCCCGCCGGCGAACAACCCAAAAATAAAACTGCACTCATACATTGGGCATTGCTTACGGGCATTAAAGATTATTTTGGAAAATTAGGCTTTAAAAAAGCCATATTAGGACTTTCGGGCGGCGTTGACTCTGCGCTGGTGCTTACCCTGGCCGCACAGGCATTGGGCAGTGGCAATGTAAGGGCAGTACTCATGCCATCGCAGTTTTCTACCGGACACTCCATTGACGATGCCATACATTTGGCCAACAATCTGGGCTGCCCCTATGATATTGTGCCCATAAAACCCATGTACGACAGTTACCTGCAAATTCTTGAACCGCTTTTTGAAAACAAACCCTTTGATGTAACCGAAGAAAACCTGCAGGCGCGCATTCGGGCAAATATACTTATGGCATTGTCAAACAAATTTGGCTATATTGTTTTAAACACATCAAACAAAAGCGAGGCCGCAGTGGGTTATGGTACATTGTATGGCGATATGTGCGGCGGCTTATCGGTTATTGGTGACTTGTACAAGACCGAAGTTTATGAACTATGCCACTACCTGAACCAAAATGGGGAAATAATTCCTGAAAGTATTCTTACCAAAGCCCCTTCGGCAGAGTTGCGCCCCAACCAAAAAGACAGCGACTCGCTGCCCGAATATGCCGATTTGGATCAGGTACTGTATCAATATATCGAAAAACGGCAGGGACCCAAAGAACTGGTAGCCATGGGCTTTAGCAAAGCGCTGGTTGACCGCACCCTTAAACTGGTAAACACCAATGAATATAAAAGACACCAAACACCCCCCATTTTGCGTATTTCGCCCAAGGCTTTTGGCGTGGGGCGCCGTATGCCCATTGTGGGTAAGTATTTGTCGTAAGAGTAGAGGGTAGAGAGTATGTACTTTGTACTTGCCTATGAATAAGTTTACACGAAACAATTTCTGTAATCTTATTTCAGCATAGGACAGTAAGGAGTATCGGGCAATTGTTGAGCGGGTTGCCTTGCATTACAAACTACCCTGTATAAAACAGGAGCCTGTTAATCTCCGTTCTTCTTTAAGCAACTTGTGCCCGAAGGGCGGAGAAGTTGGTAAAATGGCGCAAAAAATGGGAAAATGCCGGTAAACCAACAAGTTACATAATATGGAATCCAAAAACATAACCATTTTAATTGCCGACGACGAACCCGATGTGCTGGAGTTTGTGCAATACAACCTGCAAAAAGAGGGTTTTATCGTGCTTACTGCCCCAAACGGGCAAAAGGCCATAGATATGGCCAAAAAATACCTGCCGCAACTCATTATCTTGGACATTATGATGCCCGAATTAGACGGTATGCAAGCCTGTCGTGAACTGGTAGCCTTACCCGAAATGAAAGACACCATCATAGTGTTTTTAACCGCCCGAAGCGAAGAATTTACCCAGGTTATGGCCTTAGACCTTGGCGCCGACGATTACATTACCAAACCCATAAGGCCGCGCCTGCTGGTAAGCAAAATAAAATCGCTCTTGCGCCGGTTTCAAAAAACAGAAACCTCCGAAGATGAAGAAACCCTTATTGCCATTGCCGATTTGGTCATAGACAAAAACACATATACCCTTAAAATGAACGGACACCCCATTGAACTGCCCCGTAAGGAGTTTGCCCTGCTGTACCTGCTGGCCTCCAGACCCGGCCGCGTGTTTACCCGCGAGGAAATACTCAACAAAGTTTGGGGAACCGATGTAATTGTAAACGACCGTACCATTGACGTGCATATACGCAAACTGCGCGAAAAATTGGGCAAAGGCTACATTAAAACGCTTAAAGGCATAGGGTATAAATTCAGGGCAAAATAACCCGGCCGGTTAAAACCACAAATACCCGGCCCGTGTTTGTTGCCTTTTTTTTATCGGGTTTTAATGGGCATTATGTTGCCGGTTGCAATTTTTTTCGGGTTTTAATGATGCCACTTCAAAAATATGGCTAAATTGCAAGCCCTATTTAATGTTTGATTAACAAAATGCATATCTATGAAGCCATTCGATTCCAATAAGATTAAAAACGTAGCGGTTTTAGGCCATGCAGGTTGTGGTAAAACCACTATGGTAGAAGCTATGCTGTACGAAGCCGGCATCGTAACCCGCCGGGGAAGTGTAGAAGAGGGAAACACCGTGTCGGACTATCACGAAATTGAAAAACAACGCGGTAACAGCATTTTCAGTAAGTTGTTGCATTTGCAGTGGAAAGACAACAAAATTAACCTCATTGACACCCCCGGCTTTGACGATTTTGTAGGCGAAGTAATTGCCTCGCTGCGCGTGGCAGATACCGCCATTATGGTACTTAACGCCCAAAACGGTGTGGAAGTGGGTACTGAACTCATTTGGGAATATACCGAAGAATTTCAAGCACCCATGATGTTTGCCATTAACCAGGTTGAACACGAAAAATCTGACTTTGACCGAACCCTTGAGCAAGCCCGGCAGCGTTTTGGCGACAAAGTAATTGCCGTGCAATACCCTTACAACCAGGGTACGGGTTTTAATGCCATTATTGATGTGCTGAAAATGGTCATGTATAAATTTCCGCCTCAGGGAGGAAAACCCGAAAAGCTGCCCATTCCCGAAAGTGAAAAAGCCAAAGCCGATGAAATGCATAATGCCCTTATTGAAGCCATTGCCGTAAACGACGAAGGGCTGATGGAACTGTTCTTTGAAAAAGGCACCTTAGACGAAGAAGAAATGGCAAAAGGGATGAAACACTCCATGATAAACCATGATATTTTTCCGGTATTCTGCTGCTCGGCAAAGGCCGATATGGGAACCGGCCGCATTTTGGGCTTTATACATGATATTGCCCCCTCTGCCTTAGATGTTCCGCCGGTGCAACGCCAAAGCGGCAAAACCCTGCAATGCAACCCCGATGGACCGGTTTGCCTTTTTGTTTTTAAAACCATATCCGAGCCTCATTTGGGCGATATGTCGTTCTTTAAGGTTTATTCGGGAGAGGTAAAAACAGGTATGGACCTCGTAAATTCTGTCAACGAAAATGCCGAACGCATTAACCAACTCTTTATCATGAACGGGCGCAACCGAGAGCAGGTAAACTCGCTGAAAGCCGGCGATATTGGCGCTACCGTAAAACTGAAAAATACCGCTACCAACAGCACCCTGTTTGAAAAAGGACACCCCTACCATATTGTACCCATTAAGTTTCCGGCACCCCGAATTACCGTAGCCGTAGGCATTGACAACAAAGCCGATGTAGAAAAACTAAGCCATGCCCTGCACGCCCTGCACGCCGAAGACCCCACCCTTATTGTAGATCACTCTAAAGAACTGGGGCAAATTCTGCTCAGCGGGCAAGGCGAACTACACCTGGCCGTAGCCAAGTGGAAAGCCGAAAACCAGTACAAAATTAAATTTGATTTCTATGAACCCAAAATTCCGTTCCGCGAAACCATACGCAAACCCGTGCGCTCTAACTACCGCCATAAAAAGCAAAGCGGCGGCGCAGGGCAATTTGGCGAAGTACATATGCTGGTAGAACCTTATTCCGATGGTATGCCCGCTCCCGAAGGCATGACCGTGCGCAGCCACGAAGAGGTGCCTCTGGAATGGGGCGGCAAGCTGGTTTTTAACAACTGTATTGTGGGTGGTGCCATTGATGCCAAATTTATGAGTGCCATTTTAAAAGGTATTATGGAAAAAATGGTTGACGGACCCCTTACCGGCTCTTATGTGCGCGATGTGCGTGTAAGCGTGTACGATGGTAAAATGCACCCCGTTGACTCAAATGATATGGCCTTTAAAATTGCCAGCACTATGGCCTTTAAACAGGCATTTCAGGATGCAAGCCCGCAAATTCTGGAGCCTATTTACGACGTGGAAGTATTGGTTGCCGAAGATGCCATGGGCGATGTAATGGGTGACCTGCAAACCCGCCGCGCCATTATTATGGGTATTGAAGCCGAAGGTCACTATCAAAAGGTAAAAGCCAGGGTGCCGCTTATGGAATTGTATAAATATTCTTCTACGCTGCGCTCGCTTAGCCAGGGGCGCGCCAAACACACCCAAGCCTTTGCCGAGTATGCCCCGGCACCTGCCGATATACAACAGCAACTGATAGAGAAACACCAGAAAGAAGCACAGGAAGCCTCTTAACCCCGGCATTAGCTGCCGCAGTTGGTATAAAAACCGGAACAACACGCCTTGCGCCTGCCCCAAAAGCAATGCAACAAGGTTGTTGTTCCGGTTTTGTGTGATATAACGTGAGGTTGGGATTAAGGCCCCGGTTGCCGGCAAACAGGCGCAAGGCAACCTGAACCCGACAGCGCTACGGAAACAGTCTGCCGTAATAGCGCGGAAATGGTATGGTTTCGCGAATGTGCGATACGCCTGTAAGCCACATAACCACCCGTTCAAAACCAAGTCCAAAACCGGCATGAGGCACAGAGCCAAAGCGGCGCAAGTCTAAATACCATTCAAACGCTTCCATGGGCAGGTTGTGGTGGTTTATGGCATCAACCAAAATTTGCAGGTCGGTTTCGCGCTCAGAGCCGCCCACAATTTCACCAAAACCTTCTGGGGCAAGCAGGTCAACGCCTTTTACAAATTCCGGGTCGTCTTTGTAGCGTTTCATGTAAAAGGCCTTAATGGCACGCGGCCATTTATACACCATTACCGGCGTATCAAACAGGCTGGTAAGGGCTTTTTCCTGCGGCGAGCCAAAATCTTCCCCATCGGGAAAGCTGAGCGAGGCTTCAATCCATTCGGGAATTTCTTTTGATTTGTCTTCCAGTTTTCGGGCTTCTACTTTCAGGCGGTCAATTTTATTTTGAAAATAATTAACCTGCCCTTTGCTGATACCGCCTTTTTCCAGCAGGTTTTCGGTTTCGGCAATTTCGGCGTTTTTGGCTTGCAAATCGGCTTCTACCTTGGCAAGTTGGGTGCGCAGGGTGTCAATGGCATTGCGCCCGTTCCAGGTCATTTTACCCTGTATAATTTTTACCGCATCGGAGTAGGTAATGCGCGGAAACGGTTTGTTAATGTTTTCAAACAGGATGGTATCTCGCTCCAGTATGGCCAATTCGGTTTTGCAATCGGCATAAACGGCGTTTACAATATATTTTACAAAAGCCTCAATGAGTTCCATGTCCATTTCAAGGTCGTAAAACGCCATTTCGGGTTCAATCATCCAGAATTCCGATAAATGGCGCGGGGTGGACGACCGCTCGGCGCGGAAAGTTGGCCCGAAGGTATAAACTTTGCCCAATGCCATGGCTATTGCTTCGGCGTATAATTGCCCCGATTGCGATAGGTAAGCCACATCTTTTTCGTAATATTCGGTTTCAAAAAGCGTAGTTGTTCCTTCGCAGGCGTTGCCGGTAAGCAAAGGTGCATCGGTTTGTACAAAGCCGTTTTCCTGAAAAAACTGGTGGATGGCAAATTTTACGCGGTTTCTTATGCGCAACACAGCCCATTGCCGGCGGCTGCGCAGCCACAGGTGGCGGTTGTTCATTAAAAAATCAACCCCGTGTTCTTTTCTTGAAATGGGATACTCGGCGGCAATCTGGTAAATTTTAAGTCCGGTGGCATGTATTTCGGTGCCAAACTCCTGCTTTTCGTTCAATACCACTTTACCTGTTATTTGTACAGAACTTTCCTGGGTAAGGCGTTTGGCGTTTTCCAGTGTTTCTTCGCCCACAGACTCAAGGCTGAAAATACACTCTACAAAGCCCGAACCATCGCGCAGGGTTACAAAGGCTACTTTTCCGCCTGTACGCTTGCTTTCTACCCACCCGTTCAGGGTTACTGTTTGTCCTTCTTGTTTTGCTATGTCTTGTATTTGCAACATGGCGCTATTTGGGGGTTTGTTGATAAAAGAGTGTAAAGGTACATGTTTATACACATAGTTTCAAACATACACTATGGCATAACCGGTTTTAGCACTAATTTTTCATGTGCAGCTGCCGTTTATTGGCGGTTATAACCCAATTGGGGCAATTAAAGTTCAATTTACGGGGTGTTGAGGCAGGGAACATGCCGGGCAAAACACAGGTATTTGCTAAGGGCAGGTTAATATTTGGCACAAATTTCGCTAAGTAAACCGCTTTTTTTTAAGTACTTTATTTTGAAGTCATTACAAATTATTTATTAAAAAATTTAACGTTGAAGCGGTTTTGTCTAAAACTTTTTTTAAAAAATTACTGTAAAAACGGTACTTTTGTTTACAAGATACAAAAACAAGCAGGTCGTCAGGTTAATAGGCGCACCTGACACAGCAATTAAACCGCAATGTTAAAACAGCGCTTAGCCCAAAAGCAACTTCAGAAATTATCGCCCCAGCAAATTCAGCTCATGAAACTGCTGCAGATACCCACCGTATCGCTGGAGCAACGCATTAAGGAAGAACTGGAAGAAAACCCCGCCTTAGAAGAAATGCGTTTTGAAGACGAAGAAAGTTACCAGGTTTCGTTAAACGGCGATGGCGCGTCCGGTGCCGATGGTGGCGATGAAAGAAACGATGAGGAATTTGATGAGGTAGATTTGAGTGGCTACTCCGATGGCGAAGACGGAATAGCCTCCTATAAACTGCAAGACCCCAACTATGGCGGCAGCGATGAACCCAAAACCTTGCCCATTGCCTTTACCACCACTTTTCATGAGTATTTAATGGAACAACTGGGCATGGTAAGCTTAGACGACCGACAGTTTAGGGCAGCCAGCCAAATTATTGGCAGCATTGATGAAGACGGCTACCTGCGGCGCAACCTGGAATCGATAAGCAATGACCTTATTTTTACCCAAAACATGGCTGTTAGCCCCGAAGAACTGGAAGAACTGCTGCTGGTAGTGCAGGGATTTGACCCGCCCGGCGTTGCCGCCCGAAACCTGCAGGAATGCCTCATTATTCAGTTGCTACGCCGCAACCCCGAAGAAAACAAACCCGTGCAACTGGCCATTACCATACTCGAAAACCATTTCGACGAATTTTCGAAAAAGCACTACGACAAACTGTGCAAACACCTGCATATTTCCGATGACGACCTGAAAAACGCCGTAGATGAAATACTGAAACTGAACCCCAAACCGGCAAACGCCTATACATCGGGCAACAACAAAACAAATCCCGAAACCTATATTGTGCCCGATTTTATTGTAATAAACGAAAACGACGAACTTACCCTGAAACTCAACTCGCGCAATACCCCCGAACTGCGCGTAAGCGACACCTACCGCGATATGCTGCGCGAATATGTCCGCGCAAAAAAGAAAGACCCCCGGCAGCGCGAAGCCATTTTGTTTATAAAGCAAAAAATAGATGCCGCCAAGTGGTTTATTGATGCCATAAAACAAAGACAATCTACCATGCTTAAAACCATGGAAGCCATATTAACCTACCAACACGACTATTTTGTAACCGGCGACGAAATGCAACTGCGCCCCATGATTTTGAAAGACGTGGCCGATATTACCGGGCTGGACATTTCTACCGTGTCGCGCGTATCGAACAGTAAATTTGTACAAACCGAATTCGGAACCTTTAAACTGAAATCTTTTTTCTCTGAAGCCCTGCAAACCGACAGCGGCGAGGAAGTTTCTACCCGCGAGGTAAAAAGAATACTAACCGACCTCATTGGCAACGAAAGCAAAAAACGCCCCCTCTCTGACCAAAAACTCACCGAAGAACTGGTTAAACGCGGCTACAATATTGCCCGCCGAACCGTTGCCAAATACCGCGAACAATTAGACATACCCGTGGCAAGGTTGCGAAAACAATTGTAAACCTCTGTATGAACCTTTATGAAAAACCTGGCCAAAGCTATTTCACTGCTGCTGCACCCCATTTTTATACCTAGTTACACGGCTCTTTTTATAGTGTGGTCTTTGCCCAATATCTTCGGGTATATTACCTCTGTACAGGCCGTATTTGTTTTAAGAACCATTTTGCTCTACACCCTGCTGTATCCGCTTTTAATCGTTTTTTTAATGAAAAAACTCGACTTTATTGACAGCTATAATATTACCGACCGCAAACAGCGCATTTTGGTGTTTATACCTATGGCCTTTATGTTTATGTGGACCTATATTGTGCTCTACAAAGCACAAACACCCCATATTACCACCAGTATGATGATGGGTTGCACAATAGCGCTCTTTTTTTCTATGATTACCAATATTATGATAGAAAAAATAAGCATACACTCCATTGGTATGGGCGGCATGTTTGCAATGGTGCTGTTTACATCGGGCATTAGCATATACAACATCAGTTGGGCCTTAATGTTGGTTATTTTGCTGGGCGGACTGGTGGGCACTGCCCGTTTGGTATTGCAGGCACATCAGCCACGTGAAGTGTACAACGGCTATATGCTGGGTTTTTTGTGTATGGCAAGCGCCATGCTGTTATAGTTTTTCATCATCGGGTTATAATTTGCACACTGCCCGCAGCGTTTTCTTCTTAATCTTTTTATACTATTCAGGTATTGCCATCATGAAAGCAGGGCGGCTAAGTTGGTTCGACAAACTCATATACTTTTTTAACCTCCTTGCGGTTACACTGCTGCTATGCACCTACACCGCCCCCTACCTAAACCCCGAAACCCTTTGGATACCGGCCATACTGGCGCTGGGCTACCCGTTTACTCTGGGTATAAACCTTATATTTACCTTCTATTGGCTGCTACGCAAAAAATGGCGCCCGCTTTTATACATGTTATTGCTGTTGCTGCTGGGCTGGAGCATGTTTACCAAAACCTTTGCTTTTAAAACCGGCTCGCCCGCCATAAGCGCCGGCACACCCCAATTAAAGGTAATGAGCTACAACGTGCGCAATTTTGACCTCTATAACTGGAAAGAAAATGTAGCCGCCCGCGATAAAATGCTCAACCTCATTAGGGCCGAAAACCCCGATGTTATTTGCTTTCAGGAATTTTATACCGAAGATGCCGGCCAGTTACACAATGTTAAACTGCTTGTAAACGAACTGGGCTACAAATACTACCATTTTGAAAAAACCCTAACCCTGCGCGGAAAAGACCACTGGGGCGAAGCCGTATTCTCTAAATACCCCCTTAACAACCCCGATAAAATTGTGTTCAGCAACTCAACCGGCAATATTGTAACCTATGCCGATGTGGAAATAGGCGCAGGGCAAATCATTAGGCTGTTTAATGCACACCTGCAATCGTTCAGGCTGTCAAACAAAGATGTAAAATATGTGCAGGATATTACCGGCGGTCTAAGTCAGGAAGAACTCAAAGAATCATCGGCAAAAAAAATGCTCATTGTGCTGCGCAAACTGCGCGACGGGTTTGTAAAGCGAAGCACACAAGCCCAAATTTTGGCTGGCTATATTCAAAAATCGCCCTATCCGGTAGTAGTTTGCGGCGATTTTAACGATGTACCTTCTTCCTATACCTACCACGCCATTAGCAAAAACCTGCAAGATGCCTTTCTGCAAAGCGATTTTGGCATAGGTAAAACCTTTAACACCTTTTTGCCCACCCTGCGCATTGATTATATTCTTGCAAGCAAAACCCTGCAACCTGCCGGTTTTAAAATTATAGACAAAGATTATTCAGATCATTACGCCATAGTTTGCAATATTGGGGTGCCTAAAAATGAGGTAAAACCGTAGCAGGCTTGTTTTGCACTCCACACCCTGCCAGCTGCTGAAGTTTTGAAAGCTCTTGCCTGCTTTGGGTTGGTAGTTGAAATGGTACACAATTGGCAACAGGTTTTATGCCTAAGTCTTCGGGTAATCCTGTGGCAAAATTCAACCTTTTTGTATAAAAATTATATAATATAATAGCAGTAAGGTTTAAAAACTCCCTTCACACAATTTTTTCCCGACTTTGCCAATTTAATGCAACTTAACTTACTGATTATCAATGGCTTGTGAAATTTAATTGTAAAACTAAAAAATTTTAAAAATTATAATATATGCAACATGGTTGTTTACGGTGTGGTTATTTTAACAAACCGGTAACGGGCAACAGAAGTTCCGCCGCCGGCAATTTGAACCACGTAAACCGATGCCGGAAGCTGCCGCAAATCAATACTTGCAGTTGCCGTGCCCGCCGGCAGCATACCCGAACAGACTATGCGTCCGGTAAGGTCGGTTATTTGTACAGACAGGTTTTGGTCTGCCTGTTGCGGGTAGTTGCGGGTAATGTACAAAACATGGGCGGCCGGGTTGGGGTATAGGGTAAACTGCGGCAGTGCGCCGGCCGTGCCGGTTTGCGGGGTTAGGGCTGTGGCAAAAGGCGCAAAGTGGGCGGTAAATGTAAGCGCTGCAGCATTCAGGTTGCCTTCAAAAACGGCGTTCAGGGTATCGGCAATTACGGCGTTGCTTCCCCAATTTAAAAAATGATACCCCTCGTTGGGTATGGCTTCTAGGGTTACCGGTACACCGTTAAAGTAAATGCCCTGCCACGGGTAGGAGTTGGGGGTAACGGTGCTGATGCGCACAACGCCCGCCCCTTCGGGCAATACCTGAAGGGTAACGGCAACCTGATTAGGCAGTTCAAAAGCGTTTTGAATATGGCTTCTTACCTGTGCGCTTCTTTCGGCCAACTGACTCTGAAAAATAAGGTGGTTGTTGTAAAAATCGTTCATTTGGCCGGCAATGTTGTTGGGGTCGCCCCATCGGGCATATTCGTTCTGCATTTCAATAGCCGTTTGGCTAAAAAAGCTGTTTTCGAGGTTCAAAATGCGTTCGGGCAGGTAGGCAGTATTCATTACATCGGCAAAACGGTTAATAAAATAGTTGTAGTAGCGGGGGTTTTGCATACTTTTCAGCCAAATGTTTATGTAGGGGTTGGCCGGGTCTTGCGAGCGCATGTATTGAATATGGTCAAAAAAGCAGTCGGTCCAGGAGTTTGGCGCCATTGCCAGCTCCAAATCAATAAGGCAGAAGCGCCACCTGAAATTGGTGCTGTTGGAGCGGTAAATGCGAATGTTGTTTCCGGGCCAATCGGTATTACCCATCCACGATGCGCCTATAATGTAATCGGTGTACCAGTTGAGGTCAAAATAAGCATCGGCCAAATTCCAATAATTGTCATTGGTTACATCAAGAGCGTTAAAGGCTTCATAATCGTCAAAAAAAGCTTCGGCAGAGCCTTCTACGGCACGCAACACGCTGCCTCCCCAAGCGCTCAGCGACAGAATATCAATGGAATCGGGGTGGGCGTTTTCGGTTACTTCAAAAAATTCGGCATCTAATTTTTCGCGCAGTTCATACAGCCCGAAATAAGCGCCGTTAATATATACGCTTACCGGTCGCCAGGCAGCATAGTAGGTATTGGTTTGCCCGGCCATCATTTCGGTTTGGCAGGCATCTTTGTAGGGCAGCACCAGGTATTGGTTGCTGCCGTTGCGAAGGTAAATTTTACCATACTGCGTTCTGTTGGGGCGGTTGGGAATAATGGGGTATTCTGCCGGCTGTTCGCCCAATACGCCGTTGTCTAATTCTACCCTAAAGGAGTGTTGGGGGTGGTAGCGGCTTCCGCCCCAGCCGCCGTCAACCTGTATGCCGGCATTTTGCGAAAAAACAACTTGTTGCAGGGTGTCAAAATAGGTTACATGCGCAGCCCGCTGCCAGTCGAACTGCCAGTTATCAAAAATGCCGCTTGGGCCGTACAAGTTGGTTGGTGCGGTAACTACCGACAGTACAGGGGTTAAGTGGTTTACTCCCAAAAGGTAGGAAGCCACCGAAACCGGGCTTGGCAAATAACCCGGCGCAAATGCCCTTGCCTTTACCACGCTTGAAAAGAAAACCGGTATAGCGCCGGTATAGGGTATATCGGCAGGTGTGGGGTCTGTGCCGTTGGTGGTATAAAATACCGATGATTCGGGTCCGTTACCATTGCTGATGCTAACCAAAAACGGCTCGTTATACATGCCCGATGCCACCGAAAAACCGGGCGAAATGAGGTAGGAGGTAAACCCTTCGGACAGGTTGTTGGTAGCTTGCGGTGTGGCGGTTTGAAAAATCACCACATTACCCGATGCATCGGGCAGCAAACCGGCGCTGTTATCTAAATCTTTGCAGTTTACAAAAAGGTTGCTCAACAATACCTGTTCGGGCGAGTACAGCGAAACCTTTTCGCCCGTATTGCCAATTTTAAAATTGGTATGCAGCCAGTTGTTGGGGTCAACGGTTTCAAAAGCCGTGTTTATTTCGCTAAACGATACCGGCTTCATGTTCATGTCAATATAGTTGTAAACGGTGTTGGCATCGGTAGATACCACGTCAAAAGCAATGCTTTGTATAAAGCCGGCGGTTAACCCTGCCGCAGTAAGTTCAGAGGCAAGGTACAACAGTTGGTTTTTGGCACCCCACCACCAATTGCCGTAGGGCGCGGGGTAATCGGTAGGCGAGTTTTGCGCGGTGCCGTTGCCTATGGTTATGCCGTTTAGTTGTATGTTGGGGCGCATGTAGGAGGTTCCGCCGTAAGCGGCAAAGCAGGCCGCCTCGCTGCCATCCTGAAACGAAAAAACAGACGACCGGAACGGGGTTACGGTTTGGTTAAACACCGAATTGGAGGTATAACCCGCCGAGCTGTAAGAGCAGGTGCTGATGAGGATATTGGAAACACCGTCCCAATAAAACGGTGTGCTGAAATTATGCACGTTCCAGCCGGTAACGGGGTTATAAACGCCGGTGTTTACCACATTTACAAAACCCGATATGGGTTTGCGATCTTTTCCGCTGCAAAAAACTATTTTATGTTCGCCCGGCGGCATGGCAATGTTGGGAAACACCCACTTAATCGGATTTGATTCATTATCCGTAAGCGAGTAGTTGTAGAGGCTCACCGTATCGGGGCCGGCGTTGTAGAGTTCTATCCAATCGGGGTAATCGCCGTTTTCGTCGGCTATGCTTTGGTAGTTACGGTTGCTACCCTCGTTAATCACTATTTGCGCGGTTAAGGAACCGCAGCAGCAAAGGGCAAGCAACAACAGGCAACAATGGTAAAGTTTACGTACTAACATAGGCTGGTAAAGTGTTTAAAGGCAGTTGGTAAAAATAAGCCTTGGTTAAAGGTGGTTTTGAGTGTGCGGTGTGGGTTGATTAAAACGGCGCTGTTGGTACAAGGGTTGGTTAAGGGTAGGAGGGGTATAACTGCTGCGGAGCGCCTTTTGTTTATGTGGCTGCACAGAAGCGCAGGTTACGGTAATAAATTTTTACTTTAGCAGGTTTTACTATATAGATTTACTGAACAAAACGCCCTGCGGCTGTTTTTGCCACAGCCGCACATCAAACACGGCGCAAATGTTGCGGATAAACAGTTGCCCTTGCGGGGTAACGGTAAGGGTGTTGTTTTGCAGGTTAACCAATGCATCGGTTTGCAGCAGGTTCAGTTGCTGCTGTATATGGGTAAACATGCCGGGTGGAAACAGGTTGGGGTCAATAACTGCGCTGCTGCGGCACATAAGGTCTAAAATAAGCCGGCGTGTGGCAAGGTCTTGCGGGGTAAGCAAATGCCCCGTAACAATGGGCAGGGTTCCTTGTTCAACGGCGGTTTGGTATGCTGCCACGTCTTTTTCGTTTTGGGCAAAAGCAGTCCATGCATCGCCAATACTGGAAGCGCCCAATCCTATAATGAGTTTGTTTTGTGTGGTGGTATAGCCCATAAAATTGCGGTGCATGTTGCCCTGCTGTGCGGCGGTAAAAAGGGGGTCGGTGGGCAGGGCAAAATGGTCCATGCCAATGGCGGTAAAGCCGTTTTGCAGCAGCAGGTTTCGGCCAAGTTGGTACATTTGCCATTTTTGGGCGGCATTTGGCAGGTCGTCGTCGGTATAGCGGCGTTGCACTTTGCTTTTCCAGGGCACATGGGCATAGGAGTAAAAGGCAATGCGGTGGGGTTTAAGCCGGTTTATTTTGTCTATGGTATAGGCAACACTTTGGGTGGTTTGCTTAGGCAGCCCATACACCAAATCTATGTTAATACTGTGGTAGCCGTATTTGCGGGCCCAATTAACCACTTCTGCTGTTTTTTCAAAGGTTTGAATGCGGTTTATGATAAACTGTACCGTAGGGTCAAAATCCTGCACACCGAGGCTGATGCGGTTAAAACCTGCGGCGGCCAGTTGCTGCAAATGCGCTTCGGTGGTGTAGTTGGGGTGTACTTCTACGCTAAACTCGTGGTTGGGGGCTATTTGTGCGCCCCGGGTTATTTGGGTAACAAGGTGTACCAGATTTTGGGGGCTGAAAAAAGTAGGCGTACCGCCGCCCAGGTGAATTTCCTGTATTACCGGTTCCGATGGCAGCGCTGAACGGTACATTTGCCATTCTTTAAGGACTGCCTCAAGGTAGGGGGTTTCTACGGCGTGGTTTTTGGTTATGCGCTTATTGCAGGCGCAAAAGGTACACAGGTTTTCGCAAAAGGGAAGGTGTATGTACAGGCTAAGGTGCCCCTGTTCATTGGTAAAGGTGTTTACCACCGCCGACAGCCAATTTTTGGTGGTTAAACTTTGAGGCTCCCAATACGGCACGGTGGGGTAGCTGGTGTAGCGCGGTATGGGCACATCGTACTTTGAAAGCAGGGGTAAAATATTGGTATAATTATCCATTTAATATGTTGATTTCCGTTTTTTTCGGGTTGAATTATTGTTTTCTCCATACATCGAAAATCTGATTATCGGTACACAGCGCCGATTTAATTACGTTTTCAAAATTAAATCCTTCGTATTTCGATACAATTTCGTACACATTGTTCCAGCCTTTTGAACCTTGCGGAATGAGGCAGGCTTTTCCGTTTCCGCTCAGCAGCATCCAAACATCGGGTAGAAAAGGGCCTTCATCGGTATTTACCAACTTTATTTCTTCAATTTCCTGCCAGGCAATTTGTTCATCGGGGTTAAACGGATGGCATACTTTTAGGTATTCGGGAGTAATTTCCACTTCGTAAAAATCTTCGGGTTGTTTTTTGCTTTTCATGTTTCACTCCAATATTGTTACCGCACTTTGCAAGTCGGGCAGTTTTTCCTTTGGGGTTTTACCTGCACCAAACCGTTTTTTTCAAGTACAAAGTTAGCAAAATACCTACACAGTATCTTCTTTTTTAACCGCGGCAACGTACAAACCGGCGCAAACGGCGGCCAGTGCAACGGCGCCCACCCAACTGCCCAACGGGTTTTGGAGCAATGCCAGCACATTGGTTGAACCGCTTAACGCTACCGGAACCGCCAGCGCTATGCCAACAAGCGCCTCGCCGGTTATTAACCCCGATGCAAACAGCAAACCCGCCTGATTGCCCTCTTGTACCCGGCCGGTAGTGTGGTTTTGTTGTTGCGGTTGCCGTTCGGCCAGCCAGGAAATAAGGCCGCCCAGCATAATGGCACTGTCTAACTCAAAAGGCAGGTACGCACCCACCGCCACGGCCAGCACCGGCAGCCTGAAAGAAGACCCCCGGCGCTCCTGCACCGCATCGGCAAAAATAATGACTGCGCCCAGCACAATACCCCCGACTATCATAGCCCAAGGCAGGGTTCCGCCGAATACGCCTTCGGCCACGCTTTGCATAAGCGTAGCCTGCGGGGCAGCCAATGCGTGCGGATGCTGCGCCGTTTGCGGCCCAAAACCATAGGCAGTATGCAGCAGCGTGAGTACCGGCGCCAGCACAAAGGCAGCCGCGGCAACGCCTACTATTTGCATAATTTGCTGCTTAACCGGTGTAGCGCCTAAAATATACCCCGATTTGAGATCCTGCATATTATCGCCCGACATGGCGGCCGCACAGCAAACCACAGCGCCAATAAGCACCGCCGCTGCCGGCCCTTTTGCCGAGCCACTGCCCAAAAACAACAGCAGCAACACCGATGCCACAAGCAGTGTGGCAATGGTAACCCCCGAAATGGGGTTGTTTGAACTGCCCACCAACCCAGCCATATACCCCGCCACTGCCGAAAACAAAAAACCCGCCAACGCCATCACCACGGCCATAAACAAAGAAACCGGCAACTGACCTATTTCGTAATAGTATATAATAAAAATTGGAACCAATAACCCTGCAATGGTAAGCAAAATTATGGGCATGGGTATGTCGCGCTCGGTGCGAAGCGTTTCTTTGTTGTTGGGTTGTCTAAAGGCGGCTATGCCTTCTGTTAAGGCCGATGACAGCGATTTGCGAATGCCAAGCAGCGCCCATACGCCTCCTATGAGCATAGCGCCGGCACCCAAATACCGTATTTCGGCGCTCCAGATGTTGTTGCCCAACTCCAGCGCGGTAACGCCTTCCGGCGAGCCGTTTTTGGCAATATAGGCAGGTATAGCCAACCACCAACTGATAACACCGCCTAAAAATACCAGTACCGCAATTCTAATGCGCACAATATAACCCACCGCCACCAATGCCGGCGACAGGTTGATGCCAAAATACACATACGCTTTTTGCTGCAACAGCGCTGCTTTTTCAAATACGCCGCCCCAAAGATGAAAACCGGCTTCGCAAAGCTTGAGCAAAGCCCCCGAAATGCTGCCAAAAACCAAAAAACGTAGCGATTTACCGCCCGCCGTACCCGTTTTAAGCACCTCGGCAGTAGCCACCCCCTCCGGAAATTGTAACTGCTGTTTTACAATGAGCGCCCGCCGCAAGGGTATGGTAAAAAATACGCCCAGCAACCCGCCACACAGCGAAATAAGCGTGGTTTCCCAGTAGTTGAATTGTGTCCAGTATTGCATTAAGACCAGCGCCGGAAAAGTAAAAATAACCCCCGCCGCCAATGACTCGCCCGATGAAGCCGCCGTTTGTACACCGTTATTTTCTAAAATATTGCTTTGCCTGAACATGCGCAATACCGCCATGGAAATAACCGATGCAGGAATAGACGCCGAAACCGTCATGCCGGCAAACAACCCCAAATAGGCATTGGCCGCCGATAAAATTGCCGATAATACCGCTCCTAAAACAATACCTTTTACCGTAATTTCGGGCAGTTGTATGTGTGGAAGTATATAGGGCTGCTGTTGGTTTGACATAAAAATAACATTAAATGTGTGTGGTTTAATTGTAGTGTTGTAATTGCAGGCAATAACAACGGCGGTAAGTGCCGTACATAACTTTGCACTTTGCACCCCGCATTTTTGCCCAAAATACGGTTTTTTGCAAAACTAAAAGGGTAGCAGCCCTTTTTTTTGCCCTACTGCAAAGTTGTCCGAAACTAAACCATATCCCGCCGTTTTTCCGATGTTGATTTATAACCGGTAAAAATTATTTTTCACAAAACCCGAAAAAAATTTGGCATTTTAAAACACATAGTGTAATTTAGCCGCCTAAGAGTTATGCTGTCAATTTAACAATGGGAAAAATTTCATTTTTCACTTTTTAAAACAAAAACAGCAATTATGAAACAAATTCCCTTTTTTCGTGCAGCTGCAACACAACAGGCGGCAAATTTGGTTATTGTTGCCCTTTTTCTTCATATTATGGGGGGGGGGTAATGTGTTCAGGAATTCAAAAACAACTATTAAACTGTTACTTATTTTTTGGGTAGCTTTTACTATGTTGTTTTTTGTTCCTGTTTATTCTTTTGCCCAAGAATTTGATAATTTATGCGGAACAGAAAGTTATGAAGAAGAAGAAACGCAATCTACCTCTCCATTAATACCACCTACTATTTGCATGAAATACTTGCAAGTTAATGTTACTTTTATTCAAGATGGCAGCGGGGGCGGCAACTTTACTGCTACCGGCAACAACTCCCCAAGTTTACCAACAAACTATACCGGATTTGACTTTGCAAATGATTTGGTAAATCGAATGAATGAATACCTTGCAGACAACATACCCATGAATGCCTGTAATGGATGGCTTTATTACGATCCTAATGCAAATGTTGATTTTTTAACCCCCAATTTAACTCCTCCTGTAGATTGGGCTTTGCCTGCTACTGCTCCCAATGTTCCATTTCGGTTTGTATTAAGCGGCGTTCATTTTATTTCCAATCAAACATATTTCAACAATACAAATGCAGGATCGCTCATTGATTTGTTAAACGCAGATGCCTCGTTAAACATTCCCAACGAAATAGAAATATTTGCGCATCCAAACCCGCCTCCAGTGCCTGGCTTGCCATGGGGTGTAGCAAAAAACAAACAAGTTTTAGTGCTTGATGTAGGAGACAGACTTGGTTGTAATACATTCATTTCGCATCTAACCCTTCACGAATTGGGGCATGTGCTTAATCTTAAACATTCATTTGTAAAATATGTTTGTACTTCAACTACTGCTGCCTGCAACAGTTGCCCCTACTTCGATGATACGCATAATGTATGCGACTTGCCTTATAACCTAACCAGTTCAACTACAGATTTAAACACAAGTTGCAGTTCTCCTATAAACCTTACTAATCAATTTTCCGATAATTTAACTTCTACGCCTGCAACGGCTCCTTGTGGAAGCGGGTTGTGGCTTACATTGCCGCCAACTGTTCCATATTGGCGTTGGCAGCCCTGTAATGAGCCAGAAGAAATAGATAACAACACCATGAACTATCTTTGTGGTTTTCCGTTTGCACACGCCTTTACCCAAGAGCAAATTAACATAATGTCTAATTATTTATTTACTAACTTGAGCGCTTATGTCATTGCTTCAGATGAAATATTTCCTCCTGTTACAATTAACGGACAATATCAAATAAACTACTTTCCAACAACATGCCAGGAAGAAAACATCCCGGAAGAGTGCTTAAACGCAGGAGGAAATATACTTACCGCAGCAAATAACGCATGGGAACAGCCCGTTACCTATCAATGGTCAACCGGGTCCGATGCTGCTCAGATAACCGTTTCTGAAGCAGGCACCTATTCTGTAACCGTAACTACCGGAAATGGGTGTACCGGATCGGCAAACGTCTTGGTATTGCCTGCCCCAACTGCAACGCTTCCCGAACAAGTTGATATTTGTTCTTATGAATTGCCCTATGTTTTAAGCGCTACAGATATACCCGGCGCTACCTATTCATGGGCAATAGATGGAGAATTGCAAACTGAAAACTCGAACGCCATTTCTATTACAACATCAGGTGTGTATTCTGTTACAGCAACTAATAATTCAGGGTGTTCGGCTTACGCAAGTGCCACCGTTTCAATTTACAATTCACCAGAGGCCGCCATCATACCCAGTAACTCTACTACCATCTGCACCGGACAAAGTGCCACCCTCACCGCCTCCGGCGGCGGCACATACCAATGGAGCAATGGCGCTACAGGGAATATTATCACCGTTACCCCCGCCACCTCCACCACCTACACCGTAACCGTTACTGATACCAACGGCTGCACCGCCACCGATGCTATAACCGTTACCGTAAACGCACTACCCACCGCCAACGCCGGCGCTGACCAAAGCATTTGCACCGGACAATCTGCCACCCTCACCGCCACCGGCGGATACACCTACCAGTGGAACAATGGCGCTAACACCGCCACCACCACCATTAGCCCCACCGCTACCACCACCTACACCGTAACAGTTACCGATGCCAACGGCTGCACCGCCACCGACAACGTAACCGTAACCGTAAACCCGCTACCCGATATGCCTGTTATTAACAACCTGCTACCACAATATTGCCTTGCCGATATAGTGCAGTTAAATCTTACACCACCCAACGGGCAACTTACTGCCATAGACCCCAACGGAAACGATGCCGTTCTCATAGACCCATATACCTTTATTGTTTCTGAAGAGGGTGTCTATACCTTAATATATACTGTTACCAATGCTGTGGGATGCACCACCACCGCTACCGCTACTACAACCGTAGCCCTCTGCTGCCCCCCGCCGCCCGATGATACCCCCAATGTAATAGACACCCCACAAGAACTCGCCTGCTGCCTCCAAAGCGCCGATTTTCTGATAGACCAAAACACCAACGGACTTGGCATGGTTTACGACAACAAATCTTATACCGTACAAAACTCCGGCACATGGAGCCTTGGCAGCAACGAATTGGAAACTGCTTTTGGCCCGGCAACCGGAGGTATTTTGCGCATAAACACCGACATTATTATACCCGCCGGTATTGGTATTACGCTGCAAGGAATTACTTTTGAGTTTGGCCCCAAAGGGCGCATTATTGTGCAACGCGGCGGAACTTTGCAGTTTGGCGGGTCATTAAACGTTCCTGTAATGCTGCGTGGGCTTTGCAACAGTGTTTGGCAGGGCATACAAGTAGAGGGTCCCGGCTGGGGTAATGAAAGACAGGCTGCTCCTACTGTAAATTACGGTATGGTTACTTCCCTGCCCAATACCAATTACACCATAGAAGATGCTATTATAGCCGTTGCCGGTATGCGGCTGCCGCTTATTGATGTAAACAGCATAGCTTACCAAATAGAAAATGCACTCACTCTATACTTCTATAACGGTGGAAATGCAGATTTTATGCCAAACCTTACTGCTGTTTTCCTCAAAACCTATACCAACTCCACTACTGCCCAAAGCACAAGCGGAGGTATTTGTCATCTCGTTGACCAAGGCGGCTCACTGCAGGGCAATTTCCAAGGGCTTAATTTAAGTTGGTTCGACAATTTAAAAAACGAACCCGGCAGTGTGCCCTTTACTTCCCAATGCCAGCATACCAATTTTTCGGGCGGTTCTTTGCCTTATCCGTTCAACACCTCTCCGCTATCACCCGATGTCCTTTTGTCTGAAGTTGGCATTTATAGCGAAGAATACCGATACCTGACTGTTTACAACAACAATTATTTTTTCCGCCTTAAATACGGTGTACGTACTTTTGAATGTAAACTTTTCAAAATTGGCTCGCCCGCTATAAACGGAGGTAACTCTTTCAATAATTGCAACGTAGGCATTTCGCTTTCCAATTCAATACTTTCTACCTCGCCCACCGAAGCCATTGGCATATATTACAATATGCTAACCGGAAACAGAGTGGGAATACAATGTGCCGGATCTTCTGTTTATGTAACCGGCAATACCATTACCGGCTCCGGCGCATACTATACCGATGCAGGCGGTACCATTACCGGCGTACAAACCGGTATGTTTATGCAAGGTGCCGATTTTACGGTTAAATACAACAATATAAGTTATGTTCTGGTAGGCATAGGACTACTCAACAACAATCAGGATATAGACCTTATTGAAGAAAACATATTTGACCATACCATGATAGGCGGCTGGTCTTTAGGCGACAACGAGGGAAGTTATTTCCACTGCAACCAGTTTATATGGAACTTTTATGCCCTTATGCTACAAGATTATTTCGCAACCCCGGGCGTAACCCTAAACCCCGGTATCTTTGGCGACCAAGGAATGTGTAGCGGATTTCCTACAGACGAACCCGCCGACAATGCCTTTGTGAGCAACATTACCGATATTCGCTCAACTATTGCCGATGCCTTTACCTACTACTATAGGGTAGGAACCGGTTTTATGCCCAATCCGGTTGTAATGACTTTCCCGGGAGCGGTTAATCTAGATGGTACTTGTAATGTTACAGATATTAATGCTGCCAATTGCGAAACATGGCAATCCATACCCGACGGTTCTATTGGAGGCATGTTAGATGAGCGTATCATTAATAAAACCCTGCTCCAAAAGGTAACCTACTACCTCGAAACCGAAAACGACCCCATTGCCGCCCTCGCATTGTTGTACAGCATACAAACCGATATGGCAAAACGGCTGCAAACCCAGGAAGCATGGAGCAAGGAAGATTATGCGCTGGCCGACAACCTGCGCGCCGCCTTGCCCAATACCCGCCTGAACGACTACTACTTTGTACAACTGTACGACCTGAACAAAACCCTGCTGCAAAGCGGCAGAACCTCGCTGCAACTCACCCCCGAAGAAACCGCCTTACTGCAAACAATAGCTGAAAGCCAAACCAATATGGCTTATTCTGCCCGCAGTTTGCTCTACCTTGCACTGGGGCAAGAGTTCGAACAAGCGCTGCCGCCCCTGCCCGATGAACTCCTGTCTGCCAACTGGCAAATGTACATCAACTATAAACAAGCAGGGCAAACTATGCCACAAACAGCAATTGATATCTACCCCAACCCTGCTACGCACCAACTGAACATACAATATTCGCAACCCGACGACACCCCTGCCATGTTAGAATGGTACGATATTACCGGTGTCATGCAATACCGGCAAACACTTACCCAATCAGGCACTTACAAAATTGATGTAACTCAATGGGAAAGTGGTATCTACTATTGCAAAATCTGGCAGAGTAACGTGTTGATAGCACACAAAAAAGTGGCTATTGTAAGGTAATATTAGCAAGTCTCAAGCATCGCTATTATTTTTAATAGCGATGCTTTTAATTTTCAAATAGTTATGAAATCTAAACTGTTAGCATTGCTTTTCTTGTTCTCCCTTTCCTTACAAGCACAGGTAAAATACTTTGAAAAGATATTGTCTGAAAAAATAAACATGAATTCAAATTCTATTATAGCTTTAAATGATAGCACCTTCATGTTTAGTGGAAGGTTTATGATTGATAGTTCTCTTACAACCTTTCATTCATATTTTGCCAGCATAACTTCTTTGGGTGTAACCTCGGAAATACATGTCTTTAGTAGTGATACGGTAGGTGGAGACTATGGCATTAGTGAGTTTATTTCCACCGATTTTGGATTTGCTGCAACAGGGAATATATCTCCTGATTTTATAGATTCAGGCATCTCTGCTATTTTTTTAGCTATAGATCCTGCACTTAATGTTGCTAATTTTACAGATATAGGTATTAGTGATGTTAATGATTGTGGATATTCTATAGCTCAAAATGAAGAAAGTAATTTTTTTATAGGCGGCTATTATATGCCTACTTTTCTAACTCCCCTAAGAGAAAAGTTATACCTTACCAAAGTGAGCCCAAGCGGAGAAAAACTTTGGGAATATACAAATTGGTCGTACCCCTACAACTGCTCGTTCCGCGCCGTACTTCCCGCTCCGGACGGAGGATGCTATGCAGCAGGGTATATTGGGTATAATGTGCCTTCTACGGGTGATTTTGTCCTTGTGAAGTTGAATAGTAATGGAACAGAAGTCTGGGCAAAAATTTTTGATTTTGATGGCAGCGATTTTGCCGTTGGACTGATTAAGACACCTGATAACTGCTTAATGCTATGTGGACAAAGTGGTATCTATAAGGCTCATCTAATGAAAGTAGCCTTAAATGGGGACACTATTTGGAATAAACAGTATTTTCCAAATGAAGATAGAAGCGGTTTTTTAAAAGTCGCTTCTATGCCAAATAATACTTTTGTAGCTATAGGGAGCATAAAATCAAATGACGATCCGGACATGGATTTATTGATTACCAAAGTAGATTCGGTAGGCAACATCCGGTGGGTACGCAGGTATGGCAGTCCTTTCTACCACGATTACGGCTACGATTTCACCCCCGTTCCGCAGCCATTGGGCGGTTTTGTGGTAGTAGGTAGGTCAGATACTATTGTACCAACTTCTACACCGGGTGTTTATTTAACTTTAGGCAGAGGCTACATCGTCAAAACCAACTGCATGGGCTTGCTCACTCTGCCGCAGGCAGCATTTACCATCTCCCAAGACTCCAACCTACCCGCCCGTTTCCTGTTTACCAACCAAAGCCAATACGCCTATCCCGATAGCATAGACGGCGGCTATTAGATTGGGAATTTTGGCGATGGCAGCCCGCCCTATATCTGTGGGCAAGGCTACGAACCCTGCACCCAAAATACCCTCACCCACACCTATCAGGCTACGGGCGTTTACCCCGTTACCCTTACCGCCGTTGTATGCAATGATACATCGGTAGCCGTACAATCGGTATGCCTTGGCGTAGAACCCAACCCGCAAGCCGCCTTCACCTATACCGATTTTGGCGGCATCATACAATTTACCAACCAAAGCCAAAACGCCTACTTTGAGCAAGGCGGCTACTGCCTTTGGGATTTTGGCGATGGCAGTCCCCCCGTTTCCGATGAACACCCCACACATACCTACGCAGAAAACGGCAATTACCTCGTTACCCTCACCTTGGTAGTTTGTGCAGATACATCGGTTTATACGCAAGAGGTACAGGTGCAAACAGTAAGCATACAAACTCCCCCCTTCGCTTGCGAGGGGGGGCAAGGGGGGGAGCTAAAAATCTACCCTAACCCTGCCACCAACACGCTCACCTTTCAACGGGTTTCAAAGTCCCCTTTAGGGGATTTAGGGGTAAGATTA
>NBMY01000059.1 GCA_002212985.1 Sphingobacteriales bacterium TSM_CSS | reverse complement strand
GCAGCGATGCGTGCGGCATTCAGTCCTTGACCTTGAGCCAGACGGCGTTTACCTGCGCCAATGTGGGTAACAACACGGTAACGCTGACGGTGACGGATGTAAACAACAATACCGCCGCTTGTACGGCAACGGTTACGGTGCAGGATTTGGTGGCACCGGTGGCAGTATGCCAGAACGTTACGGTGCAGTTAGATAATACCGGCAACGGCAGTACCACGGCGGCTGCGGTGAACAACGGCAGCAGCGATGCGTGCGGCATTCAGTCCTTGACCTTGAGCCAAACGGCGTTTACCTGTGCCGACATAAGCACGAACCCGAACACGGTAACGCTGACGGTGACAGATGTAAACGGCAATACCAATACCTGTACGGCAACGGTTACGGTACAGGATTTGGTAGCGCCGGTGGCGGTATGCCAGCCTGTAACGGTGCAGTTAAATGCATCGGGCACGGGCAGCACGACGGCGGCGGCGGTGAACAACGGCAGTAGCGATGCGTGCGGTGTTACCCTGTCATTAAATCAAACATCATTTACCTGTGTGAATGTGGGCAGCAATACGGTGACATTAACGGTTACCGATTCAAATAATAATACTGCTACCTGCTCTGCAACGGTTACAGTACAAGATTTGGTGGCTCCGGTGGCAGTTTGCCAGCCTGTAACGGTGCAATTAGATAATACCGGCAACGGCAGCACGACGGCAGCGGCAGTGAATAACGGCAGCAGCGATGCGTGCGGCATTCAGTCCTTGACCTTGAGCCAGACGGCGTTTACCTGTTCCAACGTAGGCAGCAACCCGGTAACGCTCACAGTTACGGATGTAAACAACAATACTGCCACTTGTTCGGCAACGGTAACGGTGCAGGATTTGGTGCTACCGGTAGCGGTATGTCAGGATGTAACGGTTCAGTTAGACAATACCGGCAACGGCAGCACCACGGCATTGGCGGTGAACAACGGCAGCAGCGATGCTTGCGGCATTCAGTCCTTGACCATGAGCCAGACGGCGTTTACCTGTGCCAATGTTGGCAGCAACCCGGTAACGCTGACGGTTACAGATGTAAACAACAATACCAATACCTGTTCGGCAATGGTTACGGTACAAGATCTCTTGCCGCCGACAGCGATTTGCCAGGATGTAACGGTTGCGCTTACTTTAAGTGGTACGGTTACCATTAACCCGGCTCAGGTAAACCTGAATAGCACCGATAACTGCGGCATACAAAGTTACGGGTTAAGCCAAAACCTGTTTGATTGCACCGATGTAGGTTTTAACACCGTTATACTGACCGTTACAGATGTAAACGGAAATGTAAGTACTTGTTCTTCACAGGTGAGGGTAATTGAAACCACTGCTCCTTTGGCTCAATGTCAAAATGTAACAGTACAATTGAACAGCAGCGGCAGTGGCAGTACCACAGCAGGGGCGGTAAACAATGGCTCTTCAGACAATTGCGGAGCGGTAACTCTTGCATTGAGCCAGACCAATTTTACTTGTGCCAATCTGGGCAGCAATACGGTTACCTTAACGGTAACCGATGCCAATGAAAATACGGCAACCTGTTCTGCTACGGTAACGGTTACGGATAATATTGCACCTTTAGCGCTTTGCACACCTGTAACGGTGCAGTTAAATTCAACCGGCAATGCAACGGTTACTGCAGCACAAGTAAACAGCAACAGTACCGATAATTGTACGATAACAGGCTTGAGTGTAAGCCCATCTAATTTTACGTGTGCCAATTTGGGTACCAATACTGTTACCTTAACGGTAAGCGACCAAAGCAATAACACGGCAACTTGCAGCGCTATGGTAACCGTACAGGAAAATACAGCTCCTGTAGCAGTATGCCAAACGGTAACTGTTGCGTTGGGTTTGGGTGGTACGGCAACCATAACACCGGCACAGGTAAACAACGGCAGTACCGATAATTGTAGCATTGCCAATTACAGTTTGAGCCAGACGGTCTTTAGTTGTTCTACTGCGGGCAATAATACCGTTACCCTTACGGTAACCGACCAAAGCGGCAATACTGCTACTTGTTCTGCTACGGTAATAATACCGGATGCCACTGCTCCAACAGCTATTTGTCAAACTACGCCCATACCATTGTTGCTCACTGCTTCGGGAAGTGTTGCACTAAGTGCATCGGCATTAAACAATGGCAGTTTTGACAATTGCGGTACCGTAAGTTTGTCGGCAGCGCCAGGCAGCTTTACCTGTGCCAATATTGGCAGCAATACGGTAGTGCTGACGGTAAGCGATGCATCGGGCAATACGGCAACCTGTACGGGAACGGTAATGGTATCGGATAATATTGCTCCTGTTGCTTTGTGTCAAAATGCTACCGTTACCTTAAATACATCGGGTACAGGTACGCTTTCCGTATCACAAATTAACAACAACAGTACGGATAACTGCGGCACGGTAACGGCATTGTTGAACAACACGAACTACACGTGTTCCAATGTGGGCTTTAACACGGTCATAATGACGGTAACCGATGGCAGTGGGAACAGTTCATCATGTGCTGCCACTGTGCAAGTTTTAGACAACACGCCACCTGCGGCTATATGCCAGAGTGTAACCGTTTCGTTGGGCTTTAGCGGTACAGCCACCGTTACACCTTCGCAGGTGAACAACGGCAGTACGGATAACTGCGGCACGGTAAATCTTGTATCGGTAAGCCCCAACACGTTTACCTGCGCCACGCCGGGCAATACGGTGGTGTTGACGGTAAGCGATGCATCGGGCAATACGGGCACCTGCAGCGCTACTGTTACGGTAACAGACAGCACGCCGCCAAGCGCTTTGTGCAAAAACGCCACGGTAACGTTGGGAACGGGCGGCACGGCAACATTGGCTGCCACGCAGGTTGATAACGGCAGTTTTGATAACTGCGGCGGGGCGAATGTATCGGTGGCTCCGAATATGTTTACCTGCTCCAACCTTGGCGCCAATACAGTAGTATTGACAGCAACCGATTTTGCGGGCAATACAGCAACCTGTTCGGCAACGGTTATGGTTACGGATAACACTGCCCCGGCGGCAGTGTGCCAGAATATATCGGTAACGCTTGGTACAGGCGGCACGGTAAGTATTAGTCCATTGCAGGTGAACGGAAGCAGCACGGATAACTGCGGCACGGTAACGCCGCTTACGGTAAGTCCGAACAGTTTTAGCTGCAGCAATGTGGGCAACAATACGGTATTGCTTACGGTAAGTGACGCGTCGGGCAATACAGCCAACTGTACTGCAACGGTAACGGTAGGTCCGTTATTGTCAGCTACGGCAACCAGCAACAGCCCGGTATGTATAGGCGGAGCGATTAACCTGACAGCCACGGGGGGTGTATCTTATAACTGGAGTGGTCCCGGCGGATATACTGCGACGGGTGCAACACCAACGAGGAGCGGCGCTACGCTGTCAATGGCGGGCACCTATAATGTAACGGTGACCAATTCGTCGGGATGTTCTGCTGTGTTATCAACGGTTGTATCGGTAACATCAACGGCAGCGGCCAGCATAACGGGCAACAGCAGTTATTGCGTTGGCGGCACCATTAACCTTACTGCCTCGAGCGGCACATCTTACAGTTGGTCAGGTCCGAATGGGTTTGCCTCTACCAATGCCGGCATTAGTTTATCTCCTGCTACCATTGCTATGGGGGGCAGCTATACGGTAACGGTAAGTAACGGAGGCGGTTGTACGGCCAGCGCCAGCAAAACCATAACGGTTAGTGCGGCGCCTGCTGCAGCAATATCGGGCAGTACCGGTTTGTGTGCCGGTGGTACTATAACGCTTACGGCCAGCGGAGGTTCGAGCTATGCGTGGTCATATCCTGGTGGTTTAAGTGCAAGTGGTTCCACTGTTACCCGAAGCAATGCCACCTTGGCTATGGGCGGCACTTATACGGTAACAGTTACCAATACGGCGGGCTGTACGGCAACTGCCGGTACAACGGTAACGGTGAATGCTGCTCCGGCAGCCGCGGCGGTCAGCAACAGTCCGGTTTGTGTGGGAAGCAGTATCAATCTTACCGCATCGGGAGGGGTTTCTTATGCATGGTCTGGTCCGAATGGCTATACTTCAACGGCGCAAAACCCGGTACGCAACGGGGCAACGGCTTCTATGGCGGGCAACTACATGGTAACGGTAACGGGCGCAGGCGGCTGTACGGCAACTGCAGTTACATCGGTAACGGTGAATGCCTCGCCGATTGTAAGCGTATCGGGCAGCAGCAGTTTGTGTTCGGGCGGCACCATTACGTTAACAGCAACATCGGGCTTTGGCAGCTATAGCTGGTCCGGACCGAACGGATTTACTGGCACGGGTCAATCTGTAAGCCTTTCGGGCGCAACTACGGCAGCCACTGGCAGCTATACGGTAACGGTTACCAATGCAGCCGGATGTACGGGCAGCGCCAGCCGTTCGGTAACGGTAAATGCGTTACCGGCAGCCACGGCAGGCAGTAACAGCCCGGTTTGTAGCGGTTCCAATATTACGCTGACGGCAACGGGGGGTACCTCTTATGCATGGTCTGGTCCCGGCGGTTATGTATCTTCTGCGCAAAATCCGGTACGCACAGGTGCAACTCTTGCTATGGGGGGTACCTATACGGTAACGGTAACGGGTGCGGGCGGCTGTACGGCCACTGCCGGTACGGTGGTATCGGTAACGAGTTGCGGGGGTGGCAGTTTAGTGGTGCTTACCTATTCCATTACCAAAAACAGCAGTACCACGCTTACAGGTAACGGCTCCATAACGCTAAATGTGAGCGGCGGAGTACCTTGTACGGGAGCATCGGTCTATAACTATACCTGGTCACCTGCAACCGGTACGTTAAGCGCCTCGGGCACTACGGCAACCTACAGCGGTTTGTTGGCCGGCACCTATACGGTAACGATAACCGACTGCGGGGGCAACACGCTGGTGCAAACCTATATAGTACCCAATGTTACGCGGGGCTTTAAAACCGGAGGCGATTTGGCAGGAGACTTACAGGCATCGCCCAACCCTACATCGGGCATGACTACTATTTCGTTTACCAGTTATACCAATGAGCAGGCAATTCTTAAAGTGTATTCCGTAGAAGGCAGAGAAGTAGGGGTGTTGTTTAACGACGTAACCCAACCCGACACCATTTACGAATTTGCCTTTGACATGAACAACCTGCCATCGGGCACCTACTATGCCGTGCTGCAAACCGAAAGCGGTGAGCGGCAGCAAATACGGGTAATGGTGGTGCGGTAGGTTCATGAAATAAAACGTTTTGCATAAAAATTTTTTTACCCCCGTTAGTAAGCTTTTTAGCCGAAAACGGGGGTTTTTATGTCAGGATAGGTGCATGGGCGGGTATTATACCGGCGGGGTTAGCAGTTGTTGTATCATGCCGGCCACTTCAAGCCCTGCATTTCGGGCGGTATCGGAGAAAAGAAGTTGGCTGCCTGATTTACCAATGCTGAATAATTTCACCTCAATGGTGGCCTGCATACTTTCATTCACCCTTCCTTCCATATGCCCATAGACGGGAGATTTAAGTTCGGCACCGGGTGTTTGGGTGGCAGTAAGTTCTAAAGCCATGCTGGCGTTGGCAAGGCAGAAAAAAACCTTGTTTTGCTGTATAGACAATTCTTGCAGTTTGGTGTTGTTGTAGGTGCTGAAGATATGTAGTTTTCCGTTTAGCCATAAACCGGCTATAAACCCTATGAAAGAACTGCCAAGCCAGGGTATTTTGGCTACAGATGCGGTAATGGAGGTTTTGGGTGTTGTAAAATGGTTGCTTTGCATCCAAACCCAGCCGGCAGGAAAAGAACTGCCCCAGTCTTTTTCGGTATAACCTATTCCATTGGTAAAACTGTGGGCGGAGCCATCAATGGTAAGTGTTCCCGAAATTTGGTGGTGCAGGCTTAACACGCCATGGTAGCATTCCATAAATGGCACAAAAGAATACCAGCCCATAATACCCGGCGATAAAAGGGTTTTTGGCCACGGCGTTAACTGGTTAAATGTGAGCGTGCCGTTATAATCGGGTAAATTAAGCCTTATTTCGTTGGCGGTGAAGTAATTTCCTGCAATGTTAATTTCAAATTTTTTATTATCGGCCGAAAAATCTTCGGGGGGAAAGTTGTAGTAAGTAGAAGTACAATCGGTACCATTTAGAATTTGAATAAAGGCATGACTGTTACCGGTAAAATTACCCATGGCAATACCGGGAATGATGGCAAATCGCAAATTTTCTGTCGGGTCAACAATTTTGAAGTACCAACCTTCAAAAAAATTTCGTTTTTTATTAAAACCGTGGTAAATTTCGGGATTAAAAATCCCTCTTGTACAAGAGAGGAGTGACATAGCGTATTTTGCTTTAAGATTATGCAGATGCAAGAAATTAAATTTTGTTCTAAAAACTGATTTACAAAGCGAAAATACCTAAATTAGTTTCAAATTGTTAAAACTTTAAAACAAAATTAAGTGGAAAACAAGCCAACAAATGGGAAACTGTTAATAGCCGAGCCTTTTATGTGGGATTCTAACTTCAAACGCACGGTTATTTTGCTGTGCGCACATAATGAAAGTGGTTCTTTCGGGTTGGTACTAAACCGCCCATTAGAATATAAATTAGGCGATGCCGTGCCGGAATGTGATCAATTTGAAGTTCCGTTGTATTATGGCGGCCCGGTAGAGCAGAATACGCTGCATTACCTGCATTCATACGGCAAAATGTTGGAAAATTCGGTAAAACTGGCAAAGGGTTTGTATTGGGGAGGCGATTTTGAGCAGTTGAAAAGTATGATTAACCTTGGCCAGATTGAAAAAAAACGCATTCGTTTTTTCGTAGGATATTCGGGTTGGGATGTCGGGCAGTTAGAGGAGGAAATGGAAAGCAAATCGTGGATTGTGGCTGATTGTTTAGCGCCCTATATCTTTTCCGATGACCCTAATGATATATGGCGTAAAGTGCTTACCGATATGGGTGGAGAGTACAAGGTAATGGCCAATTTTCCCGAAAATCCTTCGCTAAATTAGCGTGGGCAGCTATTTTGGCGCTTCTTCAAGCGGCATTTCCCAAGGTAATTGCTGCAACTGTTGCATATATGCTCTGGTAAGGCGGTTAAGGCATTGATAGCGCATCAATGTTTCGAGTGTAGTGCCCGCAAAAGGAAAGGTTTCACAACTGCAGGCTGCACTGACGTAACTTTTCCAGGTTTCGTGCATGTTGCGGATATGATTTTTGTAATTTGGCCCGGCTTGATTTACTGCGTGTTGGTAAATGCTATCCATGGCGGTTTCGGTTTCATTGTACTGAACAATGGCGCAGGCGGTAATTTCTTCCTGAGTTGCCATAGTGGCGCAAGGGTTGGTGTTTTGTGCTTTGATTTTTGAACCCAACACCAGCAAGAGCAGTAAAAAGATAATTTTGAGTGGCATAAACTTTTGTGAGATTAAAAATGAAGAGGATAAACAAGTAAACGTTTTTACCACAAATTTAGTGCGCATGAAAATAATTGGACTTATTCCGGCGCGGTATGCCTCTGTGCGGTTTGCCGGAAAACCGCTTTGTCAGATAGCCGGTAAAACCATGATTGAGCGGGTTTATGCCAATGCAACAGCCGCCAAATCGCTCGCCGGGGTTTGGGTGGCTACAGATGATGAGCGTATTTACCAACACGTGGAGCAATTTGGCGGCAGGGTGGTAATGACATCGGAACAACATCGCAGCGGTACCGACCGTTGTGCCGAAGCCGCGCTGTCGGTTGCCCCCGATGCCGGTGTAGTAGTGAACATTCAGGGCGATGAACCTTTTTTACACCCCGAACAAATTGACGAGCTTACAGGATTATTTACCAGCAAAGACATTGAAATTGGTACGCTGGTAAGGAAAATATCGGATAATGCCGATTTGCACAATCCCAACATTCCGAAAGTAGTATTGGACAAGAGAAACCGCGCCTTGTATTTCAGCCGTCATATCATACCGTTTATTCGCGATTGTGAGTCGCCCGTTTCCTGTAACATGCACCCGTTTTACAGCCATATTGGCATTTATGCTTACCGGCTGCCCGTTTTACTTCAAATTGTGCAGTTACCACCTTCGGGGCTTGAAATAGCCGAAAAACTGGAGCAACTCCGATGGCTGGAAAACGGTTTCAGCATACATGTTGCCCAAAGCAACTATCCCAATCTTGCCATAGATACCCCCGAAGATTTGGAGAAAGCCCTGCTGTATTACCATCATACCTTACAAAAGCAAAACGGATAGGATATGCCAATAGGCGCTAAAACACTAAAGCGGCAGAACGATTTTTCTGCCGCTTTAGTATAAAAACCATACAATGCCGGGGCATTAGTTTTGGGCTAGATAATTGGCTGCGGAGTTGAAGTTTAAAAACCGGGAGTTGTTAAGGTACGAAATGTTATTGCCGTAAATAAACAGGCAGTTGCCCGATTTCATAAAGTCAATAATATCTTTATGTTCTTCGAGCGAAATGGCGGGGCAACCCCAGCTTAACCCCGTTCGGCCGTATCGGTTTACAAAAGACTCGCCTACATAGGGTGCGCCGTGCATAACAATGGCTCTTGAGCGGGCATTTTCATTAAAGCCCAAGTCTTGCCCATCTAAGCGGAGGGAGTAACCGTGTTGTCCGTAGTAAGTTTCATCGGTAATATAAAAGCCCAGGCTGCTCTGTAAAGATTCGGGGCTGTTGGAAAAACGCTCGGCATAAATTAAGCCGCTGTTTTTACCATGCGCTACATAGGTGTTAAACACCAGACTATGGGTAAACAAATCAACAATAAACAGGCGTTTCTCGCTGGAGGGTTTGGTAAAATCAATAATAGCGAGGTGTTCTTTGGCGGGCGAAATTTTACCTTCCTTGCGCAAGTTGTAAAAACCGGTTACTGCCAGTTTAAAAGTATTAAAACTTAATCCGGCGGCAGCAAGATTGCAGTCGTAATACAGGTTTTTAATGTGGTTTTCGTAATTGGCATAGGCGCTTTCGGCAGATGAGGAGCCGGTGTTACCGTATGCATAATAGTTGGCTAAATTGGCTGAGTTGGGGGTAATGGTTAGAAGAAAAAGTACGGTGAAAAGGGTGAAAATGGTTAATGATGCTTTACGGGCAAATAACTCCATGCTCAGTCGAGATTTTTTAAGGTTTGGTAATAAAAGGCAATTTTGAATGCTCACATTGCATTGACACTACAAAAATGTAGAAAAAAATTGGTTTTTTGAACCTCTATTGCGAAAATTTAACTAAAAAAGGCTGTTTTTTAACAAATTGATGATAAAAGGAGGTTTTTGATACAGAAAAATCATCGCTACACCATATTGCTTGCTTTGGGTTGGTATTTGCCCGAAGCATACAAAAACCCGAAGGCACAACTGCCATTTTTACCCAAATGTTTATGGTGAATTTTATGTGCCCGAATTAAACGCAGCAGGTAGGAGTTGGTAAAATGGTACTTGATTTTTACACGGCGGTGAATGACTACATCGTGCAGTGCAAAATAAAGAATGCCATAAATGGTTATGCCGGCGCCAATGCTAACCAGCCAAGCCATATTGTTTTGCAGACCGTGGTATATGCAGATAACGGCCGGCAGCGCATAGGCAACCGATACCAAATCGTTCCATTCAAATAAACCATGACGGGTTGTGTGGTGCGAGCGATGCAAAAACCATAAGGGTCCATGCAATACATACTTATGGAAAAACCACGAAAACGCTTCCATAATGGTTATGGTGGCAAGAATAATGCCAAAATAAAGTAAGGTCATACTAGCGGGTTTTATGCCATAACAGGGTACAGGTAAAATTGTTCAGGTAAAGATTTGTCGAAAGACAGGCAAACCCGGCCTTTTTGCAAGCAAAGCTATTTTTGCCCCCACTCCGGCACAAATTTGTTACAAAAACAAAAAAACTAATTACCTTTAACCCCAAACATGAACACAAATACCAACAAGCCTTTTTTCAATTTTTCAACCATATTATATTATGAAACAAATTAACAAATTAACCTTGTTTCCCGTACTTTTTATGCTATTGCTGACCCTGTGGGGCTTCTCTTCCTGTTCTTCTGAAGGAAGCGGCGAAAAAAAACTCAACACCGGCACCCAACCCGATGCTGCAGCAGGTGCAGACCCGTCTGTTTCCGCGCAGCAAGGGGGTAAAGGGTTTGATGAAATTGCCGACTCGCTTGGCTTTAAAACCAATACCGCCTACAAATCGCCCGGCAGCCCCAACGCCAAAAAGGGCGGTTCGTTCTCTATGGCCATTGATGAATACCCCGCCACTTTTTGCGACGTAGGTGAAAATGCCAACATACAAACTGTTTCCCTTATTAATGCTATGATTTTTGAACCCCTGCTGGGTTTTGATGCCGAAACGCTGGATTATTACCCCAATCTGGCTACGCACTGGAAAATTTCCGATGATAAAAAAACCTACTGGTTCCGAATTGATCCCAATGCCAAATGGAGCGACGGTACTCCCGTTACCTCTGCCGATGTGATTGCCACCTATAAATTACTCATTGATGAAGGACTGAAAGATCCCTTTACCAACAGCCTTTATACCGAAACCTACGAAGAACCAAAAGCCGAAAGCAAATACATTGTAAGCGTAACCTGTAAAAAAGAAAACTGGCGCAGCTTCCTCTACTTTGGGGTTTCTACCAAAATTTACCCCGCTTCTTACCTCTCAAAAACCAATGGCGCAGGTTATATAACCAAATACCAGTACGACTTTATGCCCGGCTCAGGCCCATACGAATTAGACAAAGAAAAAACCAAACAGGGCGAACGCCTTACCCTTAAACGCCGAAACAACTATTGGGCAGCCGATTATACCCGTAATGTAGGGCAATTTAACTTTGACAATATTACCTTTGAAGTTGCCCGTACCGATGAATTAAGAAGAGATAAACTCCTTGCCGGCGAAGTTGACTGGTACATTGTGCCCCGCGCGCAATGGTGGGCCGAAGAACTGACACCCGAAAAACAAACCAGCATTGCCAACGGCGCCGTTGCCCGCCAGAAAATTTATAACCATAACCCCAAAGGAACATCGGGGTTTGCTCTTAATACCAACCGCGCTCCTTTTGATGACATCAATGTTCGGGAAGCCATGAGCCTCTTGTTTAACTTCGACGAGTTGAACAGCAAACTGTTTTTTAACGAATATGTGCGCATTAACTCCTACTACTACGGAACTCCCTATGCCGCACCCAACAACCCCAAACCCGAATATAACCCTACCAAAGCGCTGGAACTGCTTAAAAAAGCAGGCTATGTAAAAAAACCGGGCGATAAATGGCTTACCAAAAACGGCAAACCCTTTACCCTCGAACTCATGTCTGATAAATCTATTGAGCGCATTTTTGTGCCCTACCAGCAATCGCTTGCAAATGCCGGCATAGATCTTAAATTTAACAACGTTGACCCCAATGAGCGCTTTAAAAAGGTGCAGGGTAAAGATTTCAGTATTGCTTACCAAAGCTATACCGGGCTTTTCTTCCCCAATCCCGAAAGCAGCATGAGTTCTAAATTTGCCAAAGTTCCAAACAATACCAACATTACCGGCCTTGCAGATAAACGCATTGACGAACTTTGCGACCTCTACGACAAAAGCTACGATACCAAAGAACGCATAAAATTTGTGCAGGAAATTGATGCCATAGCCTGTGAAAAGAAACACTGGGTTTGGGGCTGGGTAGCGCCTTCTACTTTGCGTCTGTTATATTGGAATAAATTCGGAATGCCCGAATCCGGCCTTACCTATGCCGGCGATTTTGGCGATGTGTTTGCCCTTTGGTGGGAAGAACCTGAAAAAGCCAAACAGGCAGAAAAAGCCAAAAAAGATAAAAATGTGAAAATGGATAAAGCTCCTTCCGAAGTTGATTTCTGGAAAGTAAAAGGAAAATAAACCGATTTTTTCCCCTGCATCGGGTTACCATATATAACAATAGCCCGATGCAGGAATTATTACCCCAAAATTCAGCATACCGAAAACAAAACCATTCATGTTTAAATACATACTCAAACGCTTATTACTCATGTTGCCCACCTTTTTTGGGGCAACTTTTCTGGTATTTGCCATTTTAAACTTAGTGCCGGGCGGCCCTTTAGAGCGCGCCATTATGCAATTGGAAGCCCGCGCAACAGAAGGCGGCGGCGGCGGACAGGTTGTGCAAAAAAACAAACTTACCCCCGAAGTTATTGAACAACTGCGCCGGCAATACGGCTTAGACAAACCATTTTTAACCCGCTACCTCATTTGGCTGGGTTTTTACCCCCGCGAAGTTAAAAGCGAAATTAAACCCCTTGGCGAGTGTTTCAGGGAAGATTTGCGCTATGTAAAGCAAGATGGCAGAACCTATGCCATACAACGGTGGGTAAAATTGCAGAAAGAAGGCGACAAGGTAATGGCCTATGCCAGTGGCGTGGGGTCTGATTTTAAATTTAGCGAGAACTACGCCGAATTGCCCGATTGCACCGCCATTACCGAATGGGACCCCGCACCCGAATGGAAAACCATTGAAACCAAGCCCGACGGCAGTCTGCGCATTGTGCGCAAGGCCTTCAGCGGCATTTTTACCGGAGATTTCGGGCGTTCTTACATTTTTAACCGCCCCGTGCTGGAACTCATCTGGGAACGGCTCTACATTTCGGCATATTTCGGCATTATCGGGTTTTTGCTCTCCTACCTTGTTTGTATTCCCCTGGGCATATTGAAAGCGGTAAAACACAACACCCCTTTCGATTTTGCGAGCAGCGCCCTTATTTTTGCCGGCTATGCCACACCGGGTTATGCATTGGGTGTGTTGTTGCTCTCTTTCTTTGCCAGCGGACGCTTCCTTAAACTCTTTCCCCTGGGAGGTTTCCGGTCGCCGGATTGGGAGCAGTTGTCTATGGTTGGTAAAATTTTAGACCAGTTGCATCATACCGCCCTGCCCGTAATTTGCTACATGATTGGCGCATTTGCTACGCTTACGCTGCTCATGAAAAACTCGCTGCTCGAAAACCTTAGCCAAGACTATGTGCGAACCGCCTTTGCCAAAGGATTAGACGAAAAAACGGTAATTTTTAAACATGCCGTGCGCAACTCGCTTATACCTATTGCCACCGGTTTGGGGCATATTATTGGCATATTTCTGGCCGGCTCGTACCTTATTGAACTGGTGTTTAACATAGACGGCATCGGGCTGTTGTCTTACAAATCGGTTGTAAATGTTGATTACCCCGTATTTCTGGGCTTTCTGGTCATCAACATCATTATTTTGCTGGTAGGCAACCTCTTGTCCGATATGTTGTATGTGGTGATAGACCCGCGCATAAAATTTGAGTAAACAACCCGCTTCGTCTCCTAACAATGAAAACGGCATTTTCCATACTTTTTGTCTGTTTATTTACTAGCGGGCTTATGTTTGCGCAAGATTTGGGTAATTCTGCCCCAAAAAGAAAGGGTGCGCCACAACAGCCTGCACAAACCTGCGCAACCGATGAGGTTGCTCAAAACATGTTTCGGCAAAACCCGGCCAGTTTGCAATTACACCAAAGTATGGAGCAAGAGTACCGCCGAAGAATACAGGAAATGGGCAACAGTGCTTACGAGAGAATGGGCGGCGACCCGATACTCACCATTCCGGTGGTGGTGCATATTGTACACCGCACCGGCATACCCGTTGGTACCGAAGAAAACCTGACCGATGCTGCTGTTATAAGCGTAATTAACGAAGTAAACGATCGCTATGCCCACAGCAGCGGCACTACTTACAGCAATCCCTATAGTGGGGTTAATATTGGCGTGGAACTCTGTTTGGCGCAACGCGACCCATCGGGTAATTTTACCACCGGCATTGTGCGCCACGCCGATAACACCCTTGCCGAAAATAACCTCGTTACTTACAATACTCAGTTGGGTTACTATTGGAACACCACGCAATACATGAACATTTATATTGTTCACAGTATTTCAGGCGGCGGCGCATCGGGGGTGGCCGGGTATTCTACCTTGGCTTCTTCGCACGGCAATAACGGCGATGGCGTGGTAATAGTGTACGATGCATGGTGGTCGGGTTTGCTGGCACACGAATCGGGGCATTATTTCAACCTCGAACACAATTTTCAGGGTGGTTGTCCCAACAACAACTGCTTAACCAGCGGTGACAAAGTTTGCGATACGCCGCCCAAAAGCAGCGCCGGCGGTGCAGGTTCGGGTTGTTCGCCCTCCAACTCCTGCAATACCGATGACGATGACCTGAGCGCCAATAACCCCTTTCGTCCGGTGGCCTCTGGCGGATTGGGCGATGTAACCGACTCCAACGAAAACTACATGGACTATTCCGGCGGGTGCTGGGGCGCTTATACCGTTGGCCAAAAACAACGCATGAGGCTTGCCATTACCACCACCCGGGCAAGTCTGCTGGCCAATAACTTCTGTTTTTTCACCAACAACGATGCGGGCATTACCGCCGTAACATCACCTTCTGCATCGGTTTGTCAGGCTACCGTTTCTCCGGTGGTAACCCTCAAGAATTTTGGCGCGGCACCGCTTACCACTGTTTCCATACAGGCGCAGGTGAACGGCGTGGTGCAATACACCTATAACTGGACTGGCTCTTTGGCGCCCGATGGCACCGCCAATGTTGCACTGCCCGATTTAACCCTTGTTTCGGGGGATAACACCCTGGTTTTTACCACACAAAACCCCAACAGCGGCGCCGATGGTTATATTGCCAACGACTCCTTTACTTATGTAACTAATTACGGAGGAACACCGCCGCCAATGAGCCAAAATTTTGAAGGCACATTTGTGCCGGCTCAATGGAGTTTAATTAACCCCGATGCCGGTACTACCTGGCAACAAGTTTCCACAACCTGCAATGCCGGCAGCGCTTATATCAATAACTTAAGTTACAATGCGCCCGGTAATTTAGACCACCTCATCAGCCCTTTGGTTAGTTTGACCGGTTTTTCGGGTGTTACACTTTCTTTTGACGTGGCGTATGCACCTTTCTCGGGTTATTCCGATGGGCTTCTGGTATCGGTTTCAACCGATTGCGGCGCTACTTTTACCGAAGTCTATAACAAATCGGGCTTAACCCTGGCTACTGCGCCCGCTACAACCTCCGCCTTTACTCCGGCAGACTGCTCGCAATGGCGCACCGAAACCGTAAATCTGAGCAGCTATGCCGGCGCTCAAATTTTGCTGCGTTTTACCAATGTAAACGGTTACGGAAATAACTTATACCTCGATAATGTGAACCTTACAGGAGCGGTTGCTACCGGCATACGCGTGCAGGCAAAAGTGTTTCTGGAAGGCGCTTACAATGCCGCAACCGGCGCTATGGTTACCACTCTGCGCACAAACGGACTAATACCGGCTGCACAGCCATATAGTGGCGCCCCATGGAATTACGGCGGACCCGAAACAGCAGCATCGCCCCCTGTTAACATTACAGATTGGGTATTACTGGAATTGCTCAACGGCTCATTGAACATGGTAGCACAAAGAGCCGCATTTATCCGCTCCGATGGTCAACTCATAGATACCGATGGCACGGTAGGGGTACTTTTCCCTTCGGGCACAGTTACGGCAGGCAGCGCTTATACCTTGCGCATCAGGCACCGCAATCATTTGGGCGTGTTATCGGCAGCAACTGTTACCATACCCAATGCAAGCGCCTACGATTTTACCAACAATGCCAATGTGAAAGGGCAGGGGCAGGTTAAACAAGTATCTGCAGGCATATACGCCCTTTGGGCTGCCGATTGCCAGAGTAACGGCGCAATTACTTATGCAGATTTTAATAAATATTTTTCACAATCGGGAACCAGCGCTTATGTTGCAGCCGACCTCAATTTTGACGGCGCCGTGAACACTGCCGATTTTACACTTTTCAGAAACAATGCAGGGCGCCTGGCGCTGCCCGAAGCGAGATAAAAAATACCTTTAAGCAAATAATGTAAACAACAATATGTGGTTTAAAAAGAGTAGCGGAACTACCGCAGCAACGCGCAAATCGGAATCGGTTCTTCAAAAGCGGATTCGCAATTTCAAAAAAATTAAACGCGCCTATTACTCCTTGGTAGTACTGGGTGTACTGTATTTTATTTCGTTTTTTAACGGCTTGCTCATTAACAACCAAGCCTTAATGGTAAAATACAACGGACAGTATTTTTTTCCGGCGGCGAGCGATTGGTTAGAAAAAATATCGCCCAAACCGCGCTATTACAGCGCCAATGAGTTTGGCGAGGAAGGAACCAATCCGCCCAATTACAGGAAACTGAAGGCAAAATTTGCCGCCGAAGGTAAGGGTAATTGGGTGGTCATGCCGTTGTATCCATACGGGCCGTTGGAAACCCCCTTAGATGAGCTTACCACCAACCCACCCACACCGCCCGACCGGCAGCATATTTTGGGAACCGACTCGCAGGGGCGCGATATTTTTGCGCGGGTAACTTACGGGTTTCAGATTTCTATTTCGTTTGCCTTGCTGGTAACGTTGCTTTCTTATATAATGGGCATTTTAATAGGCGGCGCATTGGGTTATTACGGCGGCCGGTTAGACATTATTGGGTTGCGGCTCATAGAAGTTTTTAGCCTTATACCCTTTTTGTTTATGATGATTATTTTGGTAAAATTTCTGGAACCCTCCTTTATGCTGCTGGTAATGATGCTGGTGGTTTTTGGCGGCTGGATAGGCATTACCTACTATGTGCGCGGCGAATTTTTGCGCGAAAAAAACCGCGATTATGTGTCGGCTGCTACCGCTATGGGGCAAAACGATTTTAAAATTATGTTCCGGCATATTTTACCCAACGCCTTTACCGCCGTAATTACTTTTGCCCCGTTTGCCGTAATTGGCAATATTTCGGCGCTGGTAGCGCTCGACTTTTTGGGTTTCGGGCTGCCTGTACCCACACCCAGTTGGGGCGAACTCATTCAGCAAGGTTCAACAAATATTGAAAAATATTGGCTCATTTTAACACCGCTGGTTATTATTTTCCTTACCCTTACCACCGTTACTTTCATAGGTGAGGGCGTAAGGCAAGCCTTTGACCCGCGAGATTACCAACGGCTGCGGTAAGAGGGGAGGTTGGCAGGTTTATCTTGAACCACTAAACTGCTGACCAAAACAGCAACAGTTTTTTATTTATAATTTCTGAAATTGCCGGCAGTGGGCTGCGTATTAGATTCAAGCTAACCTAAAGGGAATAAAATGTATCTTTTTATCTCTATTCAAAAAGCGCCCCAAAATAAATTTGCTGTTATAAAATAAAACAGCTACCTTTGGAGTTATGATACCAAGAGTTTATTTTTACCCTTAATTTTTGGTTGCTATGCTCAATATTACCACCATGCAATCTGCACCGGCAACTGCCAACGGCGATTGGCTGCCCGCTTTTTACGAAGCGCAAATAAAACTTAGTCAAAACATATCTGGGGGGGGGGGGGGGGGGGGGGGGGGCATAATATGTTTCCCCGCCGGCGTGTACAGGTTTAGCAATACACTACAGGTATTTGGCGCGCCGGTTATAAGAGGCGCAGGCGCACACAACACATTTTTGGTCATAGATGCCCCTTACGAACCCCATCCTTTTGATAACACATTTTTAAAACCTGTTGATGGCATGGTTATTCATTTCCATACAGGAACTGGTTCTACGGTAGTAGGTACCGGTAAGTGGGTAAACACAATGCCACCTATTGCCCCACCTATTACTAACGCCCCCGGTTGGCCAAACGGTTTTGACATTAGCGCCCTGCTCACAGGCAACCACCTTACCAATGCCGCGCCTGTTTTAGAACATTTTTCTTTAATTTACGGACACTCGCCTAATGCAAATGAAACCTATACGAACCTGCCCGACCCCAAAATAGGTTTTGGACACGGTATAGTGGCTCATAAACGGGTACATATACATAACTGCAATGTAAGCGGTTTCCCCGGCGACGGCATACGTTTGGCGGGTACTACCTGGGGTTATCCGTTTTTAGAAGGGCGGCGCATTTGGGGCTTGTACAAAGTAATAGGCCCAGATGCAACCGTTATTGTTAATCCGCCCGACCCGCAGCATCCTAATAACGATAATGCACAAACAGCACCCACAAACCGAATTACAGTAAGGTATAGCGACTACAATATAACTGCTGTGATTACTAAAAATCTACAAACCGATTTAGGTATTTCTTTTATCCGAGACGATATCTCCACTGTATTAGCCACAGATATAGAACTGTTTGATTTGGAAGTAGAAATACTGCCAGAAGGCGACCCTGCCGTGGACTCTTTTATAAACATTGCAGCGGGAACGCCTGCTACCCCTCCTACTATAAATATAGAAATTACAGCCGATACAACAAGTTCTCCCCCAATTCCATGGGGCGAGCATCCGCTGCGAGTAAAAGGTAAATTTTTGGAAGGAACTAATACCATAGATGTTACATCACAAGCATTCTGGTTATACGTATGCGACAATATAAACAACAGCTACCCGAGCAGCGTATATACCAATGTAAATACCAGCCAAATTTATAATACCCGGGTAAGCAAATGTAAGCGGCACGGCATTTATACCGCCCAAATAGACGCCAACGCCTGCGCCTTTGTAGCAATGACACTTGAAAAAAACGGCGGTTGGGGCGTTTATGATAACAGCGGTTTGGGCAATACATTTTTGGGCTGCCACAGCACAGGCAATAAATTAGGCGCTTATTATGTACATATCCAAAGCGATGTAAACCGAAATTTGTTTGTGGGATGCGGTGGCGAAGGCATGGTAAAACTAAAAATGCCAACCCAGTGGATTGGAGGCAGCAATGAGCAGGTAGCCACCTATTTTCCCGATGGAAATATAAGAAACAGCGCGGCTGTTTTAAATAAGGGAGGTATTTTTCCGCTTTACAAGCAAAACATACAATTTAATAATATTGCGGGTATAAACCCCAGCATTCTAAACGGCGTAGCAGGCAACCAAGGCGTTTTTTTTGCCGCGGGCGGGGAGCGCAACCAGATTTTTTCTTTTGGGTACAGCGGTATTAAAGATTGGGATATGGCCCTGACTAACCTGCCTGTAAACAGCAGTAACGACCACGATATAACTTATGCCTTTGTGCGGCAAGGTTTAGACGACGGCCGCCCGCTTGCCCTTACCGGCTTGTTTTCTGCGCATTTGCCGCCCGGTATGCCTTGGCTGCATAAGGGCTTCTTTATTAGCAAAGATAATATTGCCGGCAGTGGCCCAAGAGTAAGAGTGACGGTGGGGAGTGGAGAACCGGCAGAAGAACAGGTTTTTTGGGAAGGAGTACCTATACAAGTACCAAACCCGATATTGCCTGATGAAACTATACCTTTAAAGAAAACACTGGGAAATGTAGGTGATATACATTTTAATAGTTTTCCTAACAATACAGTGGATAGCAAATACGTAGCCTATATATGTACTGCCCCATTTCAATACAACGAAGCAGACCCTATTGCTTCTACCAAGGCCGTTTGGCAACCATTTTGGTTAATTAATTTTTGAAATACTATTACCATGAAACAGACACTCTTTGTAGCATTGCTTTTGCTTTGCTGCCCCAGCATCTTTGCAGCCGGGTGGTGTAAATATTATGCCCAATCATTTTATTCATATAGTTTTGTTTGCGATTTATTTGAGTTAAATGATACCGTATATCTCAGCACTGGATATATTCCGAATGTTGTGTTCTTAAACGCACTTTCCGGCGATACCATATCAACAGGCAATAGTATAGGAGCTGGTCATGCAGTTCGTACACCGGACGGAGGGTTTATGATGGGAATGCGAAAAGTTTCCGCCAATTTTGAATTGGAATGGCAGGTGCTTCCTTCACAAATTAATAATATTGGCACAATAGGAGAAGTTATTTCGTACACCAACAGCACAGGCGTATGGTATGTTTACACAGGTCAGTCCGCTTTCATTCAGTTTGGCACTTCAACGGCAGAGCCATGGCCTTACCCCTGTATTTGGAGCATTAAAAATGACAGTACCTATGCTCCATCGGTCACAATATTGTCCACTCTTGACGAAACTTACAATTGGGTTAACGGATATGATGCATCAGTTACTTATCCTGATAACGATATTGTAACCCAAATTGACGGCGATAGCTTTATGGTGTTGGCCAATTGTAACACCCATCCGTGTCTCATCCCTTACTCCTATCCTCTTACCAAAACCTGCTATTCTGTGTATCGGCTCATCTCGCTCATTCATGCTTCTGACCAAAGCGGGTATGTAATGGCGGGCAGCGGTGGCGGCGCATGCCTACTGAAAACCAACCTTGCGGGCAACCAACAATGGCTCAAATCTTTTACAGACGGCATCTTTTTTAATGAGATTTTTAACGAAGTTATTGCCACTACAGACGGCGGCTATCTTGCCGTAGGGCAGGATATGTATGACGATATTTTTGTGGTCAAAACAGATATAAACGGCAACCTGCAATGGCAGATTAAAGGGCTTGGATTTGATGGCGTTATTCCTACTTATTGGAATAGTACCGACGAGATGGCTACCGCGGTTATACAAACTTCTGACGGAGGATATCTCATAGGGGGGTATATAGACGGGCAATACCCATCTTCCTCCGGAGAGCCGGATCCCTATTTCACTTACCCTTTCTTTCTTAAAATAGATTCTACGGGCAATTGCCGTCCTTCGGCGGGGTTTTCCCACTCTGTAGCAGCTTACAACCTTTCTATAACTGCCAATACCTCTTTTGGTGCAGACAGTTACCTGTGGCTGTTTGGCAATGGCGATACCAGCAATATGGCAATGCCTGCCTATACCTACCCGCAGCCCGGCAGCTACAACCTCTGCTTGGTTGCCCGCAACCTGTGCGGCAACGATACCCTTTGTACTGCCATAGATATAGCTACCGGCATAGGGCAAAATGCCGGCGGCGCACCATTACAGTTGCACCTCTATCCCAATCCGGTTCGGCCGGGCACGGTGGCATATTGGCAGGCAAACGCAATAGCACAAGGCAATGCCACCCTGCTAAAGGCATACAACAATCTGGGGCAGTTGGTGTATAGCTACCCCATAAGCGCAGGCACAAGCAGTATTATGCAAGGCATATTGCCAGTACAGCAATGGCAATCGGGTATTTATTTAATACAACTTGTTACCGCTACCCAAACCCTTAGCAATAAATTAGTTTTAACTCATTAAACATCCCCGCAATGATGCGCAAAGGCAAGCAACTCAATACAATACTCAAGAGCTATGATGCTCAAAAGTGTTTTTTAGCAATGCCATTTAACCAAAACCTATTCCCTTTAGGTTGTTAAGTTTGGTTAAATTTTACTCCACATACAAACACAAACCTTTCAAATATTCGCCTTCAGGGTGGTAAATGTTTACAGGGTGGTCGGGCGGATGCCCCAGCCGTTTGACTAAGCGTATGTTGCGGCCTGCTTCAATGGCGGCGGCGCGAATGGTATCGTAAAACAGCCCGGCATCAACAACTCCCGAACAGGAGAAGGTAAACAATAGCCCGCCTTTTTCAATAACCGACAGCGCTTTGGCATTGAGCCGTTTATAACCCTGCACTGCCTGATGTTTTGATTTGAGGTTTTTGGCAAAAGCAGGCGGGTCTAAAATAATGAGGTTGTACTTTTGAGGCGAATTTTGCAAAAAAGGCATTACATCGGAGGTAAAAGCGTGGTGTTTATCGGTAAAATGCCCGTTCAGTTCCATATTCCGGTTAGTCCACTGTATAGCTTTTGCCGAACTGTCAACCGAATGTACCAATTGAGCGCCTGCCCTTAGCGCATATACCGAAAATGCACCCGAATAGCAAAAAGCATTGAGCGCCGTTTTACCCGATGCCCATTTTGCCACCTGCAGGCGGTTGTTGCGCTGGTCTAAGAAAAAGCCGGTTTTTTGTCCGCTTTCCCAATCCACCCAAAACCGGCAGCCGTTTTCGGTAATGATGTTGCCGTTGCTGCCGTTGCCAATAAGGTAGCCGTTTTGGGGAGTTATATGTGTAGCAGCGGGCAGTGTTTCGGCGCTTTTGTTATAAATTGCCGTTATTTGGTTGCCCAACACCTGCTGTATGGCCTGTGCAATTTGGGTGAGGCTTTGGTATATGCCGGCCGTATGCGCCTGTACTATAACGGTATTGTCGTAAACATCGGCAATAAGGCCGGGTATTCCGTCTCCTTCGGCATGAATAAGGCGGTAGGCATTGGTTTCGGGGGTGGGGTAAATGCCCGCAGTTTGCCGGTACTGCACGGCACGGGCAATTTTATCTTCCCAAAAATGCACATCTACGGCGCAGCGCGTAAACGAAAACACCCTGGCCATAATACTTCCGGCTTCCTGATAGTGAGCCGTGGCAAGGTACTGCCCGTCGGGAGAAAAAAGTTCAACCACATCACCTTCTTTGGGGTTTCCTTCTTTTCGTTTAACCGCACCCGAAAACACCCAAGGGTGTTGCCGTTGCAAAGACGCTGTTTTGTTGCCCTGTATAATCAGTCGGGGGTAATGCATGGCGTAATGGTAGTTGATACTGCCTGCAAAAGTACGGTTTATTTGGGTAAAGGCAGAAAAAAGCTTGCTGAGGCGGCAGTTTGTTGCCAACAGGGCTGCACGGGTGGGCAGGTAAAAGTCATGGGGGCATACATTTTGCCGTGGGCATGGGTAGTTTCGGGCAAAATTTGTATCTTCGCACCAAACAGCAATACTATGGCACTCGATAAATTTGGCATTGCAAAACGCATAGCGCAGGAGTTAAAAGACGGCTATTATGTGAATTTGGGCATTGGCATACCAACGCTGGTGGCCAATTATATACCCGATGGTATGACGGTAATTCTGCAATCGGAAAACGGTTTGCTGGGCATGGGCCCGTTTCCTACCGAAGAAGAAGTAGATGCCGACCTTATTAACGCCGGTAAACAAACCGTTACCACCCTGCCGGGCAGCAGTTTTTTTGACTCGGCTACCAGTTTTGCCATGATACGCGGCGGCCATGTTGACCTTACCGTGTTGGGCGCTATGGAAGTATCGGAAAACGGCGATATTGCCAACTGGAAAATACCGGGTAAAATGGTAAAGGGCATGGGCGGCGCCATGGACCTGGTTGCCGGCGCCGAAAATATTATTGTTGCCATGATGCACACCAGCAAAGACGGCGAAAGCAAACTGCTGCCCGCCTGCACACTGCCCATAACCGGGCTGAAGTGCGTAAAAAGAATAGTTTCTGACCTTGGCGTGTTTGATATTTTACCCGATGGCGGATTTAAATTGGTTGAAAGAGCGCCGGGTGTTTCGGTAGATGAAATACGTGCCAAAACAGCCGGCAAACTCATTGCCGACGACAGCACACCCGAAATGAACCTGTAACCACCACCGGAAAAGGGCGGGAAAACTGACTTTTTGGATAAGCAAAATAGATCCGAAGAAAAAGTAAAGAAATGTTGCCGCAAGCTATAAATTTATGAAAGGAACTTATCATAAAATAATAAACGGAGATAGCAGACAAATGAGTGAACTTCAGGATGAGAGCATTCATTTAATAGTTACTTCGCCGCCGTATTGGCAATTGAAAGACTATGGTACAGAAAACCAAATCGGGTTTCATGATGACTATGAAACCTATATTAATCATCTAAATTTAACATGGAAAGAATGTTTTCGCGTTCTTCACAAGGGGTGCCGCCTGTGCATTAATATAGGCGACCAGTTTGCGAGGTCTGTTTATTATGGTCGCTACAAAATAATTCCCATACATAGTGAAGTAATAAAATTTTGTGAAGTGATAGGTTTTGATTTTATGGGTTCTATCATTTGGCAAAAAACAACAACTATGAATACAACAGGAGGCGCAAGTATAATGGGTAGCTTCCCTTATCCGAGAAACGGCATTGTGAAGTTGGATTTTGAATATATACTACTATTTAAAAAACAAGGAAATGCTCCAAAACCAACAACCGAGCAGAAACAACAGGCTGTAATGACAACTGAGGAGTGGAATACTTATTTTAATGGTCATTGGTATATAAGCGGAGTAAGGCAAGACAACCATTTGGCAATGTTTCCTGATGAATTGCCAAAAAGATTGATTAAAATGTTCTCATTTCCGGGCGAAAATGTACTTGACCCATTTTTAGGGAGTGGTACAACAGCATTGGCAGCGAAAAATCTTGGTCGTAATTCATGCGGTTATGAAATTAACCCCGAATTTGTTCCGATTATCAAACAAAAGCTAGGGGCAAATGATATTGTTTTGTTTGAAGATGCAAGGATAGACTTTGTTAAACAATCTGTAAAAGTTCCGGACTTTGATGCAAAAATTAAGGAACTCCCCTATATTTTTAAAGATACTCATAAATTGGACAAAAAAATTGACGTAAAGAAACTTCAATTTGGCTCTAAATTAGATGCTCAGGGAAATGCTAAAAGAGAAGAGCTTTTTACTGTAAAAGAAGTCATCAGCCCCGAATTAGTTAGATTGAGCAATGGCATAACTGTTAGGCTGATTGGGATTAAACAAAACCTCAGCAAAAACGGGAGCGCTACTGAATTTCTTATCAGAAAAACAAAAGGTAAAAAAGTGTTTCTGAAATATGACCATATTAAACATGATGAGAACAACAATTTAATGGCTTACCTCTATCTTGAAAACAAGACGTTTTTAAATGCCCATCTTTTAAAAGAAGGCTTTGTATTAGTTGACAATTCTGTTGACTTTAAGTATAAACAGAAGTTTAACAGCCTTTTAAATCAAGGGTTATAACAGTCCACAACCGATCAATACTCTTGCTATCACCAAGTTGCAGCCGGAAGGAAATGCTGTTACCTCAGATCTATAGATGCGCACTTGTTTGGGGGTAAATAATTTTGAAGATTTTGGAATAGTCAAAACGCAGATAATTCAATAAAATGAATAAAACGAGCAGGTACACTTTGGAGTTTGGCAAGAAAGAGAAGGTTTTAAATTACACATGTCAAACTAATCAACTATCAAGACCCAATAAAGTTGGCGCCGTTATGGCATTGATTCGCCAATGCCAGCCGAAAACAATTGAAGAATGGGAAAATTGGTATTTTGAGAATGCCTTTACAGAGGGTAAAAATGCTTTTAAAGTTACCAAAGAGAGTTTAGAGGAACTTGGCAATCGTTTATATGAGAAAATTACAGAGGTTGTTATACCCGAATGGCAGGAAGCTTTTAGAAATTTAACCTTGCAAGACTGCATAGATTATATTCACAACCTGACCATAAACCGAACATTTGATGGGTATATTCGGGAGAAATCGGTTATTAATGATGGATTGGCAAAAATATACCCCTCCGTAAGATTTGAAGAGAGTCCTTCGGAACTTGACCATGCAGGCGATGTTGACTATTTAGGTTATGTTGGTGAGAAAGCGTTTGGAATTCAAATCAAACCTGTTACTGCCAACTCAAACTTTGGCAACTACTCGGTTTCAGAAAGAATGAAGGCAAGCTTTAAAGATTTTGAGATTCAATACGGCGGGAAAGTATTTATCATATTAAGCCTTAATGGGGAAATTGCAAACAAAGAAGCGCTTATAGAGATTGAAACAGAAATAGGACGGCTTAAGAGCATGTAACAGCGCAAAGCTATTCAGGAGCGCACTTAACCGATAATGCCCGACCAATAATTCCAACGCTTGCCACTACAATATCCACAGCCATTTCATTTTTTTTACCAATTTTTCTGCCATGGGGAACTAATTTTGCCTTTGCCGTGTTATGAAAAAGTATGCCGCTACCGGTAGCGCAAAACAATCCTTTTTTGTTAACTCAAAACCGAAACCAAGCATGAAAATAACCGATACTTTCTTTTGCTCACAGCCCGGTACTATTGTGTATAACAACGGATTAAGGGTTGCTCCACTATTGGGTTTTTGTTTGCGTTACAGGCTTTTTATGTAAAGTAAATTGTTTTTATATAGCAACCGCAAACGCCCCTTATAATCGTGTTTGCGGTTTTTACTTTTACACAAAGCCGCTGAATGGGGCCCTAAATCCTTAAAATAAACCGGCAGCACGTGGGCAGCAGCCTGCTTTATTATTAAGATGTTGCAAATAACTGCAATATAACAAACTCAAATTACGCCAAGGGGTAAACCCTTTTGCGTTAACCTGCGGTTTTGCAATTATTCCTGTTCCCCTCTAAACCAACACTATACTATGAAAAATTTACAAAAATTGTTTGCCATTTTACACAAATGGAAATCTTACTACCTCCTTTCTGCTGTATTGCTCATTGTTTCCACATTGTTTAGAATGTTGGAACCCAAAGTTTTGCAGGTAACCATAGACGGGGTAATAAACTGGTATGCATCGGGCGGAAAAGATGCGGTTGCTATAGCCGATGGTATTGGCCGCTTTATCTTTGCCTTACTTCCTGCATTGCAGCCACACAACCTGTTAACCGTTTTAGTGGCTATGGTGTTTGTGTATATTGTAATTGCCTTATTGCGTAGTGCCACTATGTTTATATCAAGCGCTATTGCAGCACACACCACCGAAAAAGCCGTAAAACGCCTACGCGACAACCTTTTTGCCTACTTGCAGCGGTTGCCCATGAGTTTTCATATTACCGCCACCACTGGCGAGCTAATACAACGCTGCACCGGCGATGTGGACACGGTAAGAAAATTCATAGGCACGCAGGTGGTAGATGTCGTATTGCTGAGTTCGGTATTTTTCTTCTCGTTTGGCATGATGCTGAACATGAATGTTGCTTATGCTTTAATAGCTGTAAGTTTAGTGCCGTTTATCTTCATACAATCCTACATTTTCTTTAAACGTGAGGGCGCAGTTTGGGAGGCACATGAAGCCGAGCAAGACAAACTTACCTCTATGGTAGAAGAAAACTTGGGTGGCATACGGGTGGTAAAGGCATTTGCTCGTGAGCAGTCTGAAATAGACCGTTTTGAAAAGCAAAACCGTGCAAAACTTGGCATCGGGTTAAAACATGTTGACCTGCATGCCCGCTTTTGGCCACTCTCCGATATGCTGTTTCACTTGCAAATAACACTCTCAATTTTGGCAGGCGGTTATTTTACCCTCAACAACCAAATAACTGTGGGCGAACTAACGGCTTTTTACTCCTATATAGTAATGGTAAGTTGGCCAATGCGCAATATTGGGCGGGTACTGTCGCAAATGAGCATGGCTTTGGTTGCCATAGAACGTTTGTCGGGCATTTTAGATGCACCGGCCGAAGACTATTCGGGTATTGCCAATACAACGATAAAGGGCCGGGTAGAGTTCAGAAATGTATGGTTCAAATATCCGGGCAGCAACTTTTATGCGTTGAAAAACGTGTCGTTTAGTGTGCAGGCAGGCGAACAAATTGCGCTTATGGGACCAACGGGCGCAGGTAAATCTACCATAATTTCATTGCTGTCGAGGTTTTATGAACCAGAAAAAGGAGAAATTTATTTAGACGGGGTAAACCTGAAAGAGTATTCAAAAGAATTTTTACGGAGCAAAATAGGTGTGGTGTTGCAAAAACCGTTTTTATTCTCTACCACTATTAAGCGCAATATTGCCTATGTAAACCCTAATGCCGAAGAGGAAAAACTCATTGAAGCTGCACAGGCTGCCAGTATTCACGAAATTATTCACATATTTCCGCAAGGGTACGACACAATGGTAGGAGAAAAAGGTGTTTCACTGTCGGGCGGGCAAAAACAACGGGTAACGTTGGCCCGCACCCTGCTCGAAACCCCTGCTATACTGGTTTTAGATGATGCCACTTCAGCCGTTGATACCGAAACCGAATATGATATACAAATGGCGCTTCAACAATATACCGGCAATAAAACGGTATTTGTAATAGCCCACCGGGTTACCTCTGTACAACACGCAAACCGCATAATTGTGCTGGATAAAGGAGAAATTGTACAAAATGGTACACCTCTTGAACTGCAACAGGAAGAAAATGGCTTTTACAGCCGTATTTATCAGGTGCAGGCTGCCATTGAAAATGAAATTTTAAACTGAAATTAAGCATGGAACATATACAACAATATCAGGAAAAAGAATTTACCGCTAAAGGGTCCTTGTTGCCTTTTTTAAAACGGTTGTTTACCTACTCCATTAAGCATAAACGCTGGTTTTGGAGTTTTGTAATATCGGTAATGGTGGTTGCCGTTTCCGATGCCTTGTTTCCACTCATCTGGATGTATTTTATAGATGATGCCATTACCCCTGCCGTACAAGCATACATAAAGGCAAAACAGCAGGGTCTAATGCCGCAGGTTACTTATGGAGCGCTATGGTTTTACATCGGGTTGTTTTTGGCAAATGCGGTAGTGCAGGTTATCGGCGTATTTTTCTTTATCCGCTTTGCAGGGTATATTGAAGAAACGGTTATGTACGAACTCCGGCGCGAAATGTTCGGCAAATTGCAGGAATTGTCTTTTTCTTATTACGATAAATCTGCCACCGGCTGGCTGCTTTCGCGAATAACCTCCGATTCGCAACGGGTAACCGAACTGTTATCGTGGGGCTTTGTAGAAGTGGTTTGGGGCATTACCATGATTATTGCCTGCCTTGGCGCCATGTTTTTTTACAACTGGAAACTTGCGCTTATTGTATTGTGTTCATTGCCGGTATTGTTTGGCATTTCCATAAAAATACGGTTGCTGATTTTGCAATACTCGCGCCAGGCCCGAAAACTGAACAGCGAGATTACCGCAGCCTATTCCGAACACATAAACGGCATTGAGGTAAACAAAATTACTACGCAGGAAACCCGCGTAAGCCGGGAGTTTACCCAACTCAGCGACCGCATGAGAATTGCTTCATACAAAGCAGCCTATTATACTGCCATGTATTTTCCAATGGTTATATTGGTAGGTTCTGCCGCAGCTGCTTTGGTGTTGCTGGCGGGCGCCAATATGGTATTGGCAACGCCGGTGGGCATTACCATTGGTACGCTTACTGCTTTTTTCAGCTATGCTACCCAAATTTTTCTGCCCATCGTAGATATTTCGCGGTTTTATGCGCAGGCACAGGGCAGTTTGTCGGCCGGTGAGCGTATTTTCTCCCTCATTGACGAACAACCCGAAATACAGGATAAACCCAATGCCGGTGAATTTGACCAGATTGAAGGCGATATACTGTTTGAAAACGTAGGTTTTTATTATCACCCCGATAAACCGGTGCTGCATAACCTGAACCTGCATATTAAAGCCGGCCAGTCTGTTGCGCTGGTTGGCCCTACCGGACATGGTAAATCTACTATTGCCAACCTTATTTGCCGGTTTTATGAGCCTTCAAGCGGCGCTATATATATTGACGGTGAAAATTATACCGGAAAAACCCAGCAAAGTTTGCACAGCCAGTTGGGCGTGGTATTGCAAACACCACACCTTTTTGAAGGCACAATTGCCGAAAACGTAAAATATGCCCGCCCCAATGCCTCTGATGAGGAGGTTATTCATGCTCTTGAATTGGTTGGCGCAGGCTTTTTTACCAACCGCCTCGCCGAAAAAGTGGAAAGCGGCGGAGAAAACTTGTCTATGGGAGAACGGCAACTTATATCTTTTGCACGGGCTATTCTTGCCCAACCCCGCATTTTAATCATGGACGAAGCCACTTCATCAATTGATACGCTTACCGAAGCCCGCATTCAAAGCGGTATTGAACAGATGATTGCAGGTAGAACTTCGGTTATTATTGCGCATCGCCTTTCTACCATTAAACACTGCGACCGTATTTTGCTCATTCAAAACGGTAAAATTGCCGAAGACGGTGACCACCGCCAGCTAATGCAACAACGCGGGCAATATTATCGCCTTTACACCAAGCAACTGAAGCGGGAAGTAACCACCCGAAACATTGAAGAGCAAGAAGAATTGCTTACCCCTCCTTAAAGCGGGATTGCTGTTCAGTAACAGGGCAAAGAGAATTTCAAACCCTTTGCCCTGTTTGTGTAACGCTGCAAAACTAATCGGCTACCCTTTTTTCAAAAACACTTCACAAAGCATACAGCGCACACTGCCGCCGCCAATGGTTTCAATAACATGAATAGGAATGGGCAACAGCAGGTCGTTGTGCCGTTGCAGGGCTTTAATCTGCCGGTAATCAAGGCTGTCGTAAGCCTGTTGCGAAAGTACCAGAATGCGTTCGCCCTGTTTGTTGCGAAGTTGCAGCATGTTGCCGGCGTAGTGGTTCAGCAATTGCTCGTTGGATACTTCAATAATTTCGTGTCCGGTATTTTCAAGCTGTTGCATAACATGCAGGCGCTCGCGGGTGTTGGCTATGGCATGGCTGCCCAAAACGGCAAAGCCCTCGCCAATACACATCACCACGTTGGTGTGGTAAACCAGCCCTTTTGTATCGTAGGCGCTGAAGAGAACGGCAGATTGGTAGTTCATGCGTTGCACCCATTCCAACACCAGACCGGGGTTGGTTCTTTCAGAAACCGATGCATAGGCAATGCGGTGAACTCGGTCAAGTACAAGACTGCCGGTTCCTTCCAACATTTGCCCTTTATGTTCGTGCTGTTCAAAATGTTCGCGTTTATTAATGGTAAGTCCAAAGGTATTACTTAGGGCAGTAATAATATCTTCGCGGCGTTCTTCGCGGCGGTTGGGGGTTTTCATAGGGTAGGTAGCCACAGTACCGTTTTGGTGCGTACTCAGCCAGTTGTTTGGGAAAATTGAATCGGGTGTATGCGGGTAAAGCGTATCTTCTACTACCAATACTTCAACCCCATGTTGTTGCAGTTTTTGAACAAAGTTGTCAAATTCCAGAAGGGCAATGTCTTGTATTTGGTTGGCCGACAGTTGCGGTATGGCGCTCTGAAAACTGTTAGTAAGCGCCGTTTCTTCGTTAAATCCAAAGCGCACCGGTCTAATCATCAGCACAGTGTTGGCAGTTTGTTGGTAGTTCATAGTTTGTTTTAATGTAGAAAGGTTAATTTTGAACAAAAATACCAACATGTTGCAGTATTTGTATCATAACGGCGACTATAATTTAACCAATACTCCGTTATTTACCGCCGCCAACCGCGCTTTCCGCTATGGCGACAGTATTTTTGAGAGCATGGCCATGCAGCATGGTAACATTCCCTTGTTCAGCGCACACTGGCAACGGCTTACCCAATCGGCAAAACTGCTGCAAATAGAATTACCCGAAAATATGCAACCCGATGCCGTTTTTTCGGTTTGTCGTCAGTTGAAAACGTTAAACGGCAACCTGCCTCATGCCCGAATTAGGTTAAGTGTGTACCGTTCAGACGGCGGTTTGTATCTGCCGCAAAACAATACCGGAAACCTGCTGATTGAATTAACACCGCAACAAACCCCCTGTTTTTGCATCGGGTTACCCGGGGTAAAGGTTGCATTGTATCCGCAGCCTTTGTTGTTTTTCACGCCTTTTTCGCACCTGAAAACCGGAAATTCGCTGCCTTATATTGCCGCACGCCTGTTTGCAGAAGAACAGGGTGTGCAAGATTGCCTGTTGTTAAATCACTTGGGTGAGGTTGCCGAATCTACCAACGCCAATGTTTTTTGGATGGAAAACGGACGGTTGTTTACCCCGCCGCTTACTTCGGGTTGTGTGAATGGGGTGATGCGCGAAACACTCCTCCAACATATTTTACCCGAAATGAACCTTACCTGTACCGAAAAACCGCTGCAAACACAGGCTCTTTTAAAGGCTAATGAAGTACTGCTTACCAATGCCACTTTGGGCATACGCCATGTGGCAACCCTGAACGGTAAAAATTATGGCAATACTGTATCGGAAACTATACAAAATCGGCTGCTGTTGTTAACCCAATGCAACGTCTAATATCATCATCAGCAAAAAGCCGCCTATAAAGCCCAATGCGCTGAGGTCGGTATATTTATCGCGCTGTGTTTCGGGTATTACCTCTTCTATAACCACATACACCATGGCACCGGCGGCAAAAGCCAGGGCAAATGGTAGTAAAAATTGCATATGTATTACCATTACGGCGCCAAACACACCTGCCACCGGCTCTACAATTGCCGACAACTGCCCATACCAAAAACTCTTGAACCGGCTCAGTCCCTGCCGGCGCAGTGGTACCGAGATAGCAGTACCTTCGGGCAGGTTTTGTATGCCAATGCCTATTGCAAGTGCTATGGCAGCGCTGTAAGTAGAATCGTTAAGCCCCAATCCTGCTGCACCAAACAACACTCCTACGGCCAAACCTTCGGGTATGTTGTGCAGGGTTATAGCCAGTACCAAAAGGGTGGTGCCATACCAGCTTGTTTTAATGCCTTCTGTTTCGTGCTCTGCAAAATTGAGGTGCAGGTGGGGCAGTAATTTATCTAAACCAAACAGCAACAGCCCGCCGCATAAGAAACCTACCGCAGCAGGCATCCATGGCATGGTGGGGTAAAACTGTTCCGACAGTGCAATGGCAGGGCTTAATAAAGACCAATAACTGGCTGCCAGCATAACCCCACCCGTAAAACCAAGCATGGTATCTAAAACAGCCCGATGCATGGTCTTGAAAAAAAACACCATTGCCGCTCCCAACGCAGTAAGCGACCAGGTAAATAACGTTGCCAGCAAGGCGGCATAAACCGGACCTATTTCCTGGGCATAAGCAATTAGCAGTTGCATCATTTGTTTGTGTTTGGCAAATGTTTAGGGCAAATATAGCAAAAGTGTTTTTACAGGGGGCAGGCTATTTCTTAACCCGGAAAAAAGAATCGACAAACAGTAACAATAGTAGTTTGTGATGTAAAAACTGAAACAGGTTTTTGCAATGTCTTGCAAGTAAGAGACTATACATAAGCAGCATTGTTTGGGTTGCTGATTACCCCGATGGAGGCAATGCTGTTTGCCTTGTCTTGGTTGGTAAAGTGCAAGTTTTTTTTGTGTTTAGGGCTTTTTGTAATTGTCATTTAAATATTTATTTTCTTTATTAATTTGCATTTTTGTTTTGTTTTAAAATTTAATAACTCTTTTATTTAAATGCCTTTAAGCCTTATTTAAGGTTACTTACAAAAATAGTAAGTATTGTTACGAGGTGGGCAAAATACCGGCAATAAAAAACGGCAAACTTTTTGTTCATAGTCATACAGATTAAAAAATTGGATTAAAGCATTAAAGTGTATGATAACAGGTTACGCATTCTTTGCCGACAATAAGAGAGGCAAAATTCAATTCGCCCCATATACCCGTAAATTTGCGGGATTGTTCTTTGTTTGTATGGTATGCTGGGGTTTGGCTGCCCATATGGCATTGGCACAGCCTTGCAGCAACAGTATTGGAGGGATAGTTTTCAGAGATTACAACGGCGACGGGGTCAAAGGAACCAATGAGCCGGGTGTGTCAGGTGTTTCGGTACGTGCCTACAATGCCGTTAACGTGGCCTATGGGCCGGTAACCACCAATACAACCGGCGGATTTACCCTTTCCGTTCCCAATGGCACGCAGGTTCGTTTGGAATATACCGGGCTACCTGCCGGTAATTTTTCGGGCCCGAACGGAACCGACTCCCGAACTTCGGTAAGGTTTGTGCAAAGCCCGTCTTGTACTGCCCATTTGGGCGTCAATTTTCCCGATGATTATTGCCAGAATAACCCCCAAATAGCCGTGCCTTGCTATGTTAACGGCAACCCCCTATTAGGTGGCTCGGCAGCTACTGCCGATGTGCTGGTGTCTTTGGGTTATAACAGCGAAGGAACCACACCGCCGCCCAACCATATTGCCATAGGCAGTGAATTGGGTACGGTTTGGGGCGTTGCGTACCATAAAAAATCGAGAAAACTATTTTCGGCCGCTTTCTTAAAGCGGTTTTCGGGTTTGGGGCCGCTGGGTTTGGGCGGTATTTATGTTACCAATATGGCTGGCGCTACGCCGGTTAACAGCAATTTTATCAACCTGCAAACTCTGGGCGTAAACGTAGGAACCATTGGCCCGCGCGACCTTCCCGCCAATTTTGGCACCGCCAGCCGCGATGTGGAAGCCTTTGGCTCGGTTGGAAAAATTGGATTGGGGGATATTGATCTTTCCGATGACGGAAATAAATTGTATGTGGTAAACCTTGCGCAAAAACAACTGGTAGTGGTTAATATTACCAACTATATTGCTTCGGGAACTTTACCCACATCGGCCAACATCAGCACCTTCAGCATTCCCAATCCGGGCTGCTCAAACAGCAATTACCGTCCCTTCGGGTTAAAATTTTACAATGGTAAATTGTATGTGGGCGTGGTTTGCTCGGCCGAAGTTTCGCACAATCCGGCCGACCTTGGGGCTACTATTTATGAGTTTAACCCAACTACCAATGTGTTTACCAATATCCTCAACTTTTCGCTCGATTATATTAAAGGCCCGCTTACCTCTTTTCCCACTTCCATCAGCACCAACTGCGACCGCTGGGAAACATGGTCTGATACTTACACCGATTTTAATCATTATACCTTAACCAACGGCGTTTGCTATCCTCAGCCTATCTTGTCCGATATTGAGTTTGATATCAACGGCGATATGATTATGGGTTTTATGGACAGAGCAGGGCATCAGTTAGGAAGGGCCAATTACAGCCCCATTTTAACCGATTTTACCCTGCATACCGGAACGGCGGGTGGCGATATTTTGCGTGCCCATAAAAATGGTTCTGCCTGGCAGGTTGAAAATAACGCTACTGTCGGCGGTGTTACCGGTTGCGGAGCAGGCTCCGGATATGGCATTGGCGGCGGCGAGTTTTACTGCGGCGATACTGGCGCCGGCGGCGAAACTGAAGGTTCTATGGGCAGTTTGGCGCTCCTAAAAGGTTTGGGGCAGGTCTTGTCCACTATGCTAAATCCCTTTGTTACCAATTCGGGTGGTATTTTCTGGTTCAGCAACCTCACAGGGCAAGCCGATAAAAAATATCAGCTTTATAATGATGATATGGCAACGGTTGGTAAAGCTCACGGCTTGGGCGATATTGAACTGCTTTGCATGATGGCACCCATTGAAATAGGTAATTTTGTGTGGAACGATGCCGATGGTGACGGCGTACAAGACCCTGGTGAACCGGGCATAGCCGGTGTAACGGTAAACCTCTATACCCTTTCGGGTACGTTGGTTGCCGCCACTACTACCAATAGTTCGGGCGAATATTATTTCAACAGTACCAATGTGCCGGGTGGGTTAAATGAGGCAACAAGCTATATCATTGCCCTTACTGCCGCCCAATACAACATGACCAATGGGTTAACCGTTGGCAGTTCGGTATATGGCGCTGTTACAACTGCCAATGCCGGTTTTGGTCCTAATGCCGATATGAACGACTCCGATGCAATTGCCAATATGAGCAGCGGCATTCCTGTAATTGATACAAACGGCTTGCCCTACATTCAGATTACCACCGGCTCGGCAGGGCAAAACAACCACACCTACGATTTCGGTATTTCGGAACTGGCAGAAACACCTTGCCCCGATTATATCGGTAGCATAGAACTTGTACCCTCTTCTTCCATTTGTTCGGGTGATTTATTGACTGTTAACATTCAGCATAACGGCTTGGTTGGTAACCTCATGATTTTGCAAAACGTGGGCAGCATCTTAACTCCCGAAGAATTATACAGCCCCGGTCATGGTGGCGCTGTGGTACTAAATGCCAATGTGGTAACCGTTGCCGGCGCTACGCAAACCAACGTGCAAATTTCTTTGCCCCCGAACACATTGACCACACCTTACCCTTACAATATTTACGTAATCCTTGCCGATGGCAATCCCAATATCATCAATCCGGGGTGCTTGCCAACCGAGGTGGCCATGGCGTTGGTGTACCCAAATCCCAATGCAACCTGCACGCCCAATCAGGCTATTTGTGCAGGGCAATCGGTAACTCTAACAGCAAGCGGCGGATTAACCTATCTTTGGAGTACCGGACAAACAACTCAAAATATTACCGTAAGTCCTTTGGTGACTACGCTTTATATGGTAACTGTAACGAACGTATTTGGTTGCAGCATGATGCTCCAAACAACCGTTACAGTAAACAATATCACCGCCAATGCCGGTCCCGATAAAAACATCTGCCTTGGACAGAGCACGACTTTAACCGCCTCGGGCGGGGGCACATACCAATGGAGCAACGGTCAAACGAGTGCTACGATAACGGTCAGCCCGTTGGTGACGACCATTTATACGGTAACGGTAACGAATGGCACGGGCTGCACCGCCACCGATTCGGCAGTGGTAAACGTAGGTAACGCAGTAGCCAATGCCGGTCCCGATAAAAACATCTGCCTTGGACAGAGCACGACTTTAACCGCCTCGGGCGGGGGCACGTACCTGTGGAGCAACGGACAAACGAG
>NBMY01000045.1 GCA_002212985.1 Sphingobacteriales bacterium TSM_CSS | reverse complement strand
TACTTAAAGCAAAGGAACCTTGGAGCTATTCCGTAAGAAAATTAAGAGTTAGGGAATAAGCTAAGCTATCGGATGTTTCAAAAACATCCGATAGCATTCTCTGTTGTGTACAACTTGCCTAAACAGTTGCGATATCTTTATGTACCCTTACCACGATAACGGTTTGGACAACAGGGATGGTTAGGACACATATAACAGCATCGGTATCTTATATTATTGTTGCATTTTTCTGCGCAAACATGATTTGAATCATATAGTAATAACGCTTCCTCTTTTACTTTTGGGTAAGGAGTAATTTTTTATTCACATCAAAATTAAAAGAAATGAAAAAGAACTATTTAAAACTGTTGACGGTGGGCATTGTAGCAAGTTGTCTGTTTATTGCCTGCAATACGGGGGGCGGAGAACAGCCCGCAACAGGTGGCGGCGGCAGTGCAGGTATTGACGCAAAAGGCACCGGTGGCGGGCAATCTACCGTTCAGGATGATGTTTCGCAGAAAAACATTGTACAAACCGCTATCGGATCACCCGACCATACTACGCTGGTAGCTGCCGTTAAAGCAGCCGAGTTGGTAGATGCATTGAGCAATGCCGGACCTTTTACCGTATTTGCTCCAACCAATGCCGCATTTGACAAACTTCCCAAAGGAACGGTAGAGGGATTGCTGAAGCCCGAAAAGAAAGCCGATTTGCAAAATATTTTGCAATACCATGTTGCCGTTGCCGTACTTAAGAAAGAAAGTTTTACCGACGGTCAAGTATTGGGTATGGTTAACGGCGACAATGCAACTATTGCGGTTAAAGATGGCAACGTAACTATTAACGGAGCTAATATTGTGGCTTCTATTCCTACTTCAAACGGTATTATTCATGTAATTGATGCCGTATTGCTGCCGCCTGCTCCCAAATAATCCCAAATAAAGGGCAGGTTGCAACATAACCCAAAAACCCCCGATACTGCAAAGCATCGGGGGTTTTTTAGATGCAACAAGCATTCCGTTTCCGGTTTGCCGTTAGCGCATTAAAATGGTATTGCCTTTTTGGGTATATTCTACACCGTCTTTTGAAACGGCGGTGGCATAATACACATAAGTACCCACTTCCTGCAATTCTTCTTTGTAAGTACCATCCCAGCCTTTGGTAATATCATTGGTTTCAAAAACTTTGTTGCCCCAGCGGTTATATACAACAAAGCTAACCAGTTCGCTTACGTTAAACGGCACAATGCGAAGTTCGTCGTTTACCCCGTCGCCGTTGGGTGAGAAGCCGCTGGGTATGAGCATATAACTGTCGGATTTTACTGTAATGGTAACTTCATCGGAGCTTTGGCAGCCTTTGTCGGTGGTATTGGTTACGGTAAAGGTGGTGGTTTCGGCGGGTGTAACGGTAGGTGTTGCCGAGGTGGGGTCTGAGAATAGTTGTGCTGGTTCCCACTGCAGGTTGGTACCACCGGTTATGTTAAAGGTATAGCTTTCACCCTCCAGTATGGTGCGGTCGGGACCGGCATCGATAGTGGGATTGGGGTTAAGGGTATAGTAATAATCGGTTATGTTGCCCGATGCATCGGTTGCATGGCCAACATAAGTAACTACAGTTGCCGTTGCGGTAGTGCTAAAAGATGCACCCGTTCCCAAAACGGCACTTTGGTTGGCAGCATCAAACCACTCTATGGCAGCAAAAGTATTGGGTACCGAAAGGTTGATTTGATCTCCTACCACCGCACACAGGGTATCTTGCACCGAGTTTTGGTTGAGCACTGTTACAGTTACGTTGTCCTCAGACGGGCAATTGGCATCAAACGCGCTGGAAAGGTAGTAGGTAGTAGTTACAGTGGGGGTTGCTATAGGGTTGGCAATGGTGAGGTCGCTCAAAGAGGCATCAAAAGCCCACGTATAGCCGCTTTGGTCGCCTCCGGATGCGTTAAGCGTAACAGATTCGCCGGCAAAAATGGTCACGTCGTCGCCGGCTTTCAAATCGGGTTGCGGTAGAAGGGTAACAGCATATAGTGCGCCGGCAGGCGTATTGGGTCCGGTACCTGATGCTACATAGGTTATCTGGGAGGTTCCCATAACAGGCGGGGTAAAAGTGTTGCCATTGGCCAGTATGTTACCTGGGTCGCCGGCCAGGTACCACTGTACGTTAGCAAGCGTATCGGGGGCATTGAGGGCATTTTGCGACCCCACGATGGCACACACATTTTCGGTTACCGATACCGGCAGAACGGTTACGGTAACTTGGTCTATTCCCTGGCAGGGTCCGTTTTGCACGGTAAGCGTGTAGGTAGTGGTAACCGTTGGACTTGCGGTGGGGGTAATAGAGAAGGGGTTATCTAAGCCGGTAGAGGGGAACCATATCACAAAAGTTGCGTCGGCCACGCCGGTGCTGGCATCGAGTGTGGTACTTTGCCCGGTTTGTATGGTTTTATCGGGGCCGGCATCAACATCGGGTTGGGGAAATACCGACCATTGATATTGGTTGAAAATGCTGAAACATTCGGTACCGCTTACACCGGTGGCAATGTATTCAATGAGCGAGTCTGCTACGCTCACCAACAAAGAAGAGCCTATGGAAATGGTATCATCGGGGTTGTCTGAAGTAGCCCACCAATATTCACCGTCCACATCGGGCAACAGAACCAGCGGTGAACTAACGGCGGCACAAAGGGTATCGGTATAATCAATACCCGCATCAAATACTTCAGACTGAATATGGTCTGAAATACCCAATCCTGTTGTGCTGGGTATGGGTATAAGGCTAAACACGGGCACATCGTCATCGGGGTTGTTAATGACAATAATGTTAGAGCCACCGTCTTCAATGATATAGAGTTTACCATCGCGCCCAAGTTCTATTTGCCCCAAGCCGCTTATCCATCCGCTGCCGCCCAATGGGGGCTGGTAGCCGGTGTAGGTGCCCGAAGCAAAATCGTACTGAAACACATTGGGAACGCCGGTGGTGTACCAAAGCGAAAAGTACATTTTATTAGCGGTAGGCGAAAAATCTACGCCAAAGGGGTTGTTGCTGAATGCCGGTGAGCTAAGGGTTACGGGGTTACAAACCTCTCCTTCTACAGGGTCAAAATCGGCCAGGAATACTTGTGAAGACCATGCAAACCCGATGCCGATTCGCCCGCGGTGGTAATCAAACTCGCAACGGCCGTCGTAGCCGCCCGGAGGCATGGGATAAGGGTGAAAAACCTGTGCAGGTCCAATGCCGCTGGGGCTGATAAGGAATTTGGTAAACCCTACCCCGCATTGGTAGGTAAGAAACCAGTAATTGTTGGTGCCCGGAATTTGCACCACTTCCATACCCTCTGAAAAATTGCTGCTGTTAATGAGTGTGTTGAGCGATACCACATTGCCCAACCCGCCGTTTAAGGTCATATCTACTATGGAGTAGTATAAGTCGCTGCAGGTTTCGGCATTATACAGAATGTAGTAACGGTTGGGGCTTCCCGGAACGGGGCAGATGTTGATTTCTGCCGATGAGGAGTTGGCAAAAATGCCAAAAGAACCCGACATAAAAGTTCCGTTTTGGTCATACACGCCGTTTGAGTTAAACCAAAACAGCAGGTTGCCGCTTCCGTCTTCGTAGTGGGCAATACCCTCATAAGAGCCGGCCACGCCGGTTGCGTAGGGAATGGGCGGGTCGGTAGCAAAATCGAGGCGCACTACATTGCTGTTGCTGTTAAAAAACAGATTTCGCTGCAATTGTGCTTGTACAGAATTTGACAGCCCCAAACAGGTAAATAACCCGATGAGCGTGTATAAAAACAATTTTCCGTATAAAAGTTTATAAAACATGTTGCCGAATTTTAAAATTTTGCAAAAACTTTTTTTAATAACGCAAAAAAAAGGCAAAGCGTTGATGCCGCATTTTTACCAAGGCCTTCATTGTGCCGGACAAGCACTGCAAGTAACCTAATTTTGAGTAAATGTAATTGTTTTACTGTTAGCAAAACCGATTTTTTGCTCTAAATTTACATTATTTTACCACACAGAGATGCCTCTTACTTTAAAATTTTAGTAAAAAGGCAGCACCAACGGGTAAAATTAAAGGCAAAAACCAATTTAGTGCAATTTTGTTTTTAATTTTAAATTCAAATGTCGTTAATTAGACCAACTTAAGTAAAAAACAAGGCAAATGCAAAAACCTCATGTTGTTGTTTTAACCGGTGCCGGCATAAGCGCCGAAAGCGGATTGGCTACTTTCAGAGGAATGGGTGGCATGTGGGAAGAGTACCGCATTGAAGATGTGGCAAGTATTACTGCATGGCACCGTAACCCGGCGCTGGTGCTTGAGTTTTATAACCAACGCCGCAAAGCTGCTGCACAAGCACAACCCAATGAAGGGCACAAAGCACTGGCAAAACTGGAAGAAAAGTACAGCGTTACTGTTATTACCCAAAATGTAGATGACCTGCATGAGCGGGCCGGTTCTTCCAACGTTATTCACCTGCACGGCAAACTAAGCGAGGTGCGCAGCGAAAAATATCCTGATTTGATTTTTGACATTGGCGGAGGCGCCATACAAGTGGGCGATCTTTGCCCGCGTGGCAGCCAGTTGCGCCCCAATATTGTATGGTTTGGCGAGGCGGTGCCAATGATTGAAATTGCCGCCCAAATAGCTGCCACTGCCGATATTTTTTTGATAATAGGCACCTCATTGGTGGTATATCCGGCGGCAGGTTTAGTGCACAATGCTCCTTACCGGGCCGAAAAATACCTTATAGACCCGCATATACCCGAATTACCTTACGGGTTGCAACTTACCACTATAGCCGAACCGGCAACAACAGGAGTGCCGAAACTGGTAAATACCTTACTTGAACGCCTGTAAAAAACAACAACCGGCACAACGGACGGTTATACCTTGTGCCGGTTATTGCTTATTGCAGGATGAATTGGGGGCTAGTTACAACCCAAATCAGTTTTTGATGCCGGGTCATTGTTGGGAAAACAATTGCCCGAAGGCAGTGCATCGGGTACATAGCGCTGTAATTCGGGGTCATACAGGGCATTTTCCAAAAAATCAACAATATAGTTTATTTCGGTATCGGAAAGGTAGAGTTTTTTAAATTGCTGTGCCAGTTGGTAGGCGGGCACATCGGGGTTTTGCGGCACTGCATTGTTTTTGTATTCCACTACCTGCCTGATGTTGGTAAAAGATGCTCCGTGTCCGTAAAATGGCGAGTTTTTAAGGTTATATAGTTGGGGTACTTTAAATTTGTACATGTCTTCGGGGCGGTTGGTAAATCCGCCGCGGCCTTTGTTTTCGGGTTTGGTTTCTGATACGTTGAATACATTTCCGTAGTTACCGTCGTTGAGGTCGTTCATACCAAGTGCATAAAAATCCATAGCATTAAGCGCGGGTCCATTATGGCAGTTGTAACATTCTGCCTTTGAAAAAAACAAAATAGCGCCTCGTTTCTGGCTTTCGGTGAGGGCATTTAAATCGCCGCGCAGCCATTTTTGAAACGGCGCCTTGCTGGCCAATAGTGTTCGTTCGTAGGCAGCAATAGAAAGCCCGGCGTTAATTTTATTAATGCGTTGGTTTTCCGGTTCATCGGGGAAAGCATCTTCAAACAGTTGAAGATATTGCTGTATAGATGAGAGCACATCATTGGTTACCAGCAAGCGGTGTACATCTTGTCCGGCGATGGCCTGAGTTTCGGTACCTTCAAAGCCCAGGAAATTTTTTTCTTTGGGCGTTCCGGCAGTCCATGAACTTTCGGTGCCTACGTTTACCCCTGTTGCGCCAAACTGTCCGTTCCAAAGTATGTTGGTTTGGTAGGCAATATTCATGGCCGAAGGGCTTCTGATGGCTTGTACATCTAAATCGGCATCGGCATAGCTGTCGTTTCGGTGGCGGGTTTCGCCGCTGATGCCAAACCCCACGCCGCCTTCGCCTATGCCCTGTGGCAGGCAGGCCTGAAAACCGGCTTTAACATGATGACAACTGGCGCAGGAGTATGTGCCTGCCCCTTCGGATTTTTTTGGGTTTTGCCCAATGAATGTTTCATGAAACAGCATTTTTCCTAATTGGACTTTTGCCGCAGTAAGGGGGTTGTGGGGGTCTTGCGGTATGGCGCTGAAGTTGGTGCTTTCGGGCAATATAAAATGGTTTTTGCCAATTCCGTCCGAGGCATCGGTCAATACTTCGTTTAATCTCTGGTCTAAAAAATAACCGTCTTCCATCCACCCTTCATCGGGGTTACAGGCGGTAAAAAGTAAAACAACTGCAAGCAGGAGAGAAAGCAGAGGCGACGCCATTCTGCAGCTTTTTTGTAATGGTAACATGTTTGTTCATTTTTAACAGATGTGCAAAAGGTTAGTAAAGGCCGAAGTTGATTGCCAACAAATGAGTATGCTAAGTTAGCAACAATTTATGTGCCATAGCACAACTTGTTCAGGCAGAAAAAACATATTAATAACACGCATTGGTTTTACCTTTGCACATCTTATTGGCAAGGCAGGCTGCACAAAAATAGCATGACTACTTTTATGATCAGTTAAACCGGTTTTGTTTTATTTTACAAACACTTTTCCATTCATGCATTCGTGCGGCAAAAAAATTGCTGCCGGGCAGTTAGTAAAGGGCAAACAGGTTTTTCACCCCCGGTGTGCGCACGGCTACAAACCCTTCGGCATAGGTAAACGGGGTTTGTCGTGCCATTTCAAGGGCGCGGGCGCGTATGCGTTCAAGGAAAATTTTGTCTGAAATATAGGTAGGCGCTTCGCCGGTTTGTTGCTGATATTGGGGGTTGTAAAACTGAGAGGCATACGCCTGTATGGAAGCAATTTTTTGTTCCAAAAACGGGCTTATATCTACCACAAAATCGGGTTTTTGAGGCGTATCCTGAATGTAATGGTAAACGGCAAGCGGCCGCCATGGGCTTTGAAACTCACCTTCGGTATGATGTGTTATTATTTTGGCCAAACCCGAAAGGAAACAGGCCTCGACCACAAGTAGGGCGGCCCTGCCGTGGTCGGGGTGGCGGTCGGTAAGGGCAGGGGCCAGCACTATATCTGGGCGGTATGAGCGCAGGGTGGCTACAATGGCTATTTTATGGGTTATGTCGTTGGTAAAATACCCATCGGCAAAGTGCAGGTTTTCTCTTACGCTTACCCCTAAAATGCGTGCGGCTTGGGCGGCCTCTTCCTGCCTTAGCTGCGGGGTACCGCGGGTACCCAATTCGCCGGCGGTAAGGTCTATAATGCCCACTTGCTTGCCTGCCGCCGTATGTGCCGCCACCGTTCCGCCGCAGGTAAGTTCTACATCATCGGGGTGAGCGCCAAAGGCTAAAATATCGAGTTTCATAAACTGTATTTGGTTAAAAAAAGTGGTTGGTTTTTCTGCCTTGTGTGGCATTGCCCAAAGGTAATGTTTGCTTTGCAAATGCTATTCATAACCAACCTTTTTTGTAAAAGATGTTATGAGGTAAAAATAAAAAAACCGCAAAAAACCATCTGCCCGTAAAAAGTAGCAAAAATATGGGCAAAACACTTACTTTTGTTTTTAAAGTAACTTGTAAACTTTCAACTTTATGAAAAGACAGAAATTACTGCTTATTTCACTCTTATATGTTGCGGCAGCCCTCTTGTGTAATACCGGAATAGCCCAGCCTTACTATTACTCGCCCAACATTCAGTCTTTCATCACTACCTACGGCTGTAACGGCTGCCACGGCATCAGCAGTGGTTATAGCCAATCAACGTATGCAGGTGTGGTAAACGGAGGAGCCTCTTGCGCGCAGGCAGTACGCCCCTTTGATGAAAATGGCAGTCCTTATGTAATAAAAATAGATTGCAGCACAACCTTAACCTGCGGCAGCAACAACATGCCATTGGGAAGCCCCTGCTCGGTAAGCGCTGCCGATATTGCCATGGTAAGAGCATGGATACGTGGCGGCGCCCTGGGCGATAATACCTACTGCCAATCCTTTACCGGCTCGCCGCTAACCATAGATTTTACCAACTTTGGCGGCGGCGGCTTTACCGCAGCGCCCTCAACCTCCCAACTATCTTCTAAAGTGTGGAATTTTGGCGGATTTTCCGATTTTTATAAGCCGGGACAGTCGAATACCGGCAACGATTTTGCCCGAGGCCCCGCTACACCCGGCATAACTACCGGAGGTATTTACGGTTGTACCTACACCACCGGCAATCAGGCTTTATGGATTCAACCGGCAAGCAATGATTTTAGTGGTCCCAACGGCGGTTCGGTCAACCTGCAGGTTTGCAACAACAGCGGCAGCGCCCTTACCTCACTTACCATAAGCTACGACATACTGGCTTACAACGACCAAGGCAGGTCAACCAGCTTTAACTTTTTTTATTCTACTGACGGAAGCACCTACAATCAGGTAAGCGCATTGGATTATACCACACCGGCCGCAGCCGATGCCTTGCCCGCCGTGGTTACCGTGCCCCGAAGTACCACACTTACCGGCTTAAACATACCCAACGGCGCCCTGTTTTTCCTGCGTTGGTTTGGCAATGATGTAAGCGGTTCGGGCAGCCGCGATGAAATAGGGTTAGACAATATTTTGGTTTCATTGCCGGTTACCTGCAGCATTACCGGCGTTTCGGCCTCCACGGCAGTATGCAGCGGCACCAACGCCACTTTTAACGTTAGCTTTACCCCAAACGGCGGCAGCGGCGTGTACAATGTCATTAACACTGCAAACAACGCTATTCTGGCATCGGGCAGTGCCTCGCCCATTGCGGTAAGCATTTCTAACAGCACCGGCGGAAACCTCAACATTAACGTAGTGGATGCAGCTAGCCCCTCCTGTGCCGGCACACCGGTTTCGGTTACTTTGCCCGATTGTACCCCGGTTTGCAGCATTACCGGCGTTTCGGCTTCTACAGCCACCTGCAGCGGTACCGGCGCCGTGTTTAACGTATTGTTTACCGTAGCCAACGGCAGCGGAACCTATCAGGTAATTAATTCCGCAACCAGCGCCGTGCTGGCATCGGGCAGCGCCTCCCCTATTGCCGTAACCATTGCCAACAGCACCGGCGGCAGCATTAGCATAAATGTGCGCGATGCCGCCACTCCCTCCTGCGCCGGCATACCGGTTTCGGTTACTTTGCCCGATTGTACCCCGGCTTGCAGCATTACCGGCGTTTCGGCTACCACGGCCACCTGCAGCGGTACCAGTGCCGTGTTTAATGTATTGTTTACTGCAGCCAACGGCAGCGGAACTTATCAGGTAATTAATGCCGCAACCAGCACGGTGCTGGCATCGGGCAGTGCATCGCCCATTGCCGTAAGCATTGCCAACAGCACCGGCGGCAGTATTAGCGTAAATGTGCGCGATGCCGCCAACTCCTCTTGTGCCGGAACAGCAGTATTGGTAGCTTTGCCTAACTGCCCGCCGCCCGTATTTTGCGGCAACGGCATTTGCGACGGCACCGAAAATTACTGCTCTTGTGCATCGGATTGTGCCTGCACCGTAACGGCTTCGTTTGTTGATTTTAATTTGGGCGGCAACCCTGTAAACAGTGTACAACCTGTGGCCTTCTGCCTGCAGGATATTACCGGCGAAACCAACCCGGCCAACCCCAACTACCTGTTTGTGCCGCTTTGGATAAACGGCGCTTCCTGTGTAACCTATAACCTAAGTGCCGATGAAGGGGCCTTTTTCCTTGAAAGCGAAAACAGCCTGCAAAGTACGGCTACGGTAGCCAATGCCACTGTGGTATGGCTTAGAATGAGCCAAACCGAAATTGATGTTTCGGGCGGCAATACTACGGTAAGTTTTTCGGGTTCGGGTGGCAATTGTACCGATGTCCGCACCATTACATGGGCAAGCGGTGTGGTAAACTACAGCGGCAATGTGGCCAATTCTTGCAAGGCACCTTTAAGCATCAGGGTGTTTTTGGGCGGCGCTTATAATTTTACCGCCAACAATGGCGCCATGCGTACCGATATTAACAGCCTTCTGCCATTAAACTCGCCTTACTCGGCAGCACCCTGGAACGCACCGGCTGCATCGGCTGCACAAATTCCGGCTTTTATAACAGATTGGGTGCTGATTGAACTGCGCAACGCCGCCAACAATGCCCTTGTTGAAAGCAGGGCAGGTTTGCTGGCTTCCGATGGTTTTGTGTATAACACACAGTTGCAGCAAGGGCTTATCTTTACCGCACCGGGAAGTTACAAGGTTGCGGTACGACACAGAAACCATGTGGCGGTTATGAGCGCCAATACTTTTGATACCAACGGCGGAATTGCCAACCTTACCCTGCCAGCCAATCTTACAAACGGCAGCACACAACTTATAGATTTGGGCGGTACAGGACTTTACGGGTTAACCCCCGGCGACCTGAACGCCAACGGCGTAGTTAACTACACAGATGTTAATGTATTGATAAACGCCGGAACAACTTCCAATACTTACACTACCGCCGATTGTAATTTAGACGGCAGTGTAAATGGCGCCGATTTTACCTTTATGCGCCCCTTTGTGCAACAAATAGGCATAACACCGGTAAGGTACTAACCGATTTGGGGGCATAAATGGGTTAAAAAGGATAGTTGTGTTCTACCACCTGAACTTCTTCGCAAAAGCGGCAAATACTGGAGGCCACGCCGGTATTTCTTCGGGTTCGGCCGGCTACGGCTTTAAAAACGGGGCCGCTTTGCTGTTCATCGCACTGCAGGCATTCGTTTAGGGAGCCATCGGGTAAGTTGTAGGGAGTGTTGGCGGCTTCCAAACAGGGCTGCAGACATTTCGCCTGAGTGTTTCGGGCATTATAAGCCCAAATTTGGGCGCAGGGCCTGGTAAATCCCAGCGCTTCTATGCACACCACCAAACTATCAAACGGCTTGCTGAAATTGGCCAAGGCGCATTGCCTTACCGGCGCCCCAATATCTAACTCTTTAGCATATACGGCGAAATCTGACAGGGTAGAGCAAAGCCCGCAAGCATCGTAATGCGTTACAATGGCGCCGGCGGCTTTGGCGGCATCGGCATCGGGAAAATTTTGCAAATGGTAGAGCTTGTTTGCCAAGTCTTCAATAACCACCGCACAAACGGCAGAGTCTTTGTCGGGTGGCGGTTCGTTATAAGGGTTGTAGGTAAGTTCTTCAAAAGGCTGTGTGAGTTGCCATGATTTGAGGCTGCTCAACTGTTGTTCGGTAAAAGAACGGGAGGAAAAGTTTTTGCAGGCGCAGGAGGGTTTGCAGCGGGTGCTGTCTAAACCGGTAGCGGCAATAGGTTGTCCAAACATGGTGCCATTACAGGGAATTTCGGTTGGGTCGTGCCGGCAGCCGGTGTTTAGAAAGATGAAACCTGCAAGCAGTAATGCCAAAACAGGTAAATTTGAACTGTTTTTTACCATGGTGTGGAGTTTTTTCCCGAAACGGGGTTCAGTAACAGTTCAAATATAGGATTTTTTCCTTACCAAGCGTTTGGTAATACAAAAAAAATCGGAACCCAAATTTTACTACCCAGGCCTTTGCCTCCGGAAGCCGTGCTCAAAAATTGTTTTACCCTAAAAAACTATGTGGTTTGCTCTGTCGGCGTGCATTTTACCACTCTGCCTGCTCATCAATTCTAAAAACTTCGGTCATTTCGGTAAGCAGGGGTTGCAGGTATTCTGTGTGGTAGCCGCGCCGTCCGCCATAAACGGGCTGTATGGTTGTAACATCGGGTAAATGTAGTGCTGTTTGTTTCAGAATGGCCGCTATGGTTTGCATCCATTGGGTTTGCAGGGCATTTTCGCCAATAAAAATGCCATCGGCAATAAGTGCCTGCTCAAATATTGAGGGTTCAAAAATACCAAGGGCATAGGGCAACAACGTATTGAGCGAGGTTTGCAGGCGGGCTTTGGCTTCTTCGGTGGCATTGCCCAGGTGGCGCACCCAAGTGTTGGCGTGCAAGATGTGGTATTTGAGTTCGCCTGTAATTTTGGCGGCAACTTGTGCCAACGGGGTAAAAGCCGAATTTGTTAACGCCTTGTAGCGCAATATTTCGGCATGGTCGAACAGAAAATGGCGGATGAGGCTGAAATCGTATCCGCTGTTTGGCAGTTCAACCAGGTGGCAGCAGGTAAAGTCGGTTTCGGGGCGGGAAAACCCGATGATGTCGGGATTAGGCTCACCTAAATGTTCATGCATAAGGGTGTACATGGCCAAGGCATGTCCTATTTGGTCCTGAGCTATGGAAGAGAAGGAAATATCTTCTTCAAGGGTGGGCGCCAATCCTGTCCATTCGGCGTTTCGGTGCCCCATAATAAGGGCGTCGTCGCCCATTTTGCAGAGCATTTCTTTCAGTGCCTGAGTATTCATAGTAGTTTGTATGAGGTTAAATGTTGGCTAATCGGTTTCATCGGGTTGTGTGTGTTTGTGGCTTCTTTTGTATTGGGTAATTTTATCGCTTACTTTAAAACCGCCTGTGTTGCGGTATTTTTTTTCGTTGTTTTCGGCAAACATATCGGCATCTTCGGTATTAAGGGCAAAGATGTTGCTGGTTTTTACCACCCAAATATTATGGCATTGTCCTCTTCGGGCAAACTGTTCTTTGGCAAAAATGAGCGCCATATCGTGGTCGGCGGCGTGCAGCGAACCGGCGTGTGTATGGTGTCCGCCGCGTTTTGCCTGCACAAATACTTCGTAGGTTTCCCAATGCTGATGCGGTTGTATGTTTTCTGCCTGAGCAGTTTTAACCAAGTCTAATCGGTTAATGCGGGGGTCTAATGATGACATGGTGAAATTGAGTTTTGGAAGAATGGAGTATATTCAACATAAGGCGGCAAGTAGTGAGGGTAAAAAAGAGGGGGTATAATATGGGTTAATCATCAGTTTTTTTGTTCAATTGTTTTTTCAGGGCTTCCAACTCTTCTTTAAGGGAGGCAATTTGCTGTTCGGTCTGCTGTTCAAGGCGTAACTTCTCCTTACGCTCTTGTTCGGCTTCTTGTTCAAGACGTAACTTCTCCTTACGCTCTTGTTCTATTTGTTGCTCAAGATAGCGCTTTCTTTGTTCAGCAAGTTTAGCCTGTTTTTTGGCCAGTTTTATTTCTTCAAGTGCCTTTTCGTATTCACGCTCTATTAGTTCCAATTCATCGAGGAGGGTGTCTTCCATTTCCATTTTAGTTTTAATTTCGGGTTCAGAAATTGCGTTTTGTAAACGTCGTATTACAGGTCGGTATTTAGACGGAAAGTCTTCTTCCTTCACATTTAGCAGATGGTAATTTTCATTAGTAACAATGCTTTGGTCAAATACACTCAATAATATTTCCAGTTCGTTGCGGCGTTTTTGGGTAAGTTGGGGTATTTGAATAATGAAGCTGTCATGAGTAAGGCTTTCAATAAAAGGTTCTTTGACATGGTAAATCTCATTGGTAATGAGATTTTTGCATTGGCGTGTAATAGCTATTATTCCACCATTCATAAACTCCATACGGTACCCTATAAAATAAATACTAATAATAGGAATACCTATTTTACGTTTTCTGTTACCCATGGTTACTTCTTCGGCATTATTGATATCGGCATATTGCTTTCCGAGATATTTTCGAAAGCGCATAATGTCGGAAGGGAAGCGGGTTTTTTGAATTTCTATGATAACTAATTTTTCTCCTTCATTGGTTTTAATATTGGCGGCAAAATCAATTCGGTAAACAGTGAGTGATGTTGGCAGAATTGCTCCCGTTTTTGACGTTTTTTTACTTTTTTTCAAGCCGGTTTCGCCCAAAAATTCTTGAGGTCGCAGCGTAAGATGGGTGATTTCCTGCCCAATAATGGCTGAAATGAAGAGTTTGGCAATCTTATTATCCTCCATAAGATATTTAAACACCACATCGTATATTGGGTTGGCTATCAGCATAACGGTTTGAGTTAAAGCCGCCCGGACGTGCATTAGTTCAGGGGCGGGCTGGTAGTTTTTAAGCCAGCGGCACTTTATATATTTCGTTGGGTTTAAAGAGAGCTTGCCTTACCCAGCGGCCGCTTTCTTCTACCCAACGGCGCACATCGAGGCGTTCTTTGTTGCAGGGCCCGTTGCCGCTAATAACGCGGAAAAATTCGTCCCAGTCGGGTTCTGTATATTCCCATCGACCGGTTTCGGGGTTTTTGCGCAGGTTGGGGTCGGGCAGGGTAATATCCAGCTCCCAAATTTTAGGCACATATTGCTCCAGGAAATCATTGCGCATATTGTCGTTGGTATCCATTTTTACCTGCCACCTGATGAGTTTTTCGGTATGAACCGATATTTTATCAGACGGTCCGAAGAAGTGCATAATGGGCGGCCACCACCGGTTTACGGCATCTTGCAGCATGGCGCGCTGGGTGGAGGTTCCGGTAGCTAAGTAAACAAAGGCTTCGTAGCCCTGTTTAAGGTGAAACGATTCTTCGGCGCAAATGCGTTTAAGGGCGCGGCCGTAGGGTGCGTAAGAGCCTTTTGAGTTGGCTAATTGGTTAATAATAGCGCCGGCATCAATTAAAAATCCTATAACAGCCACATCGGCCCAGGTTTTGGCGGGGTAGTTAAACACGTTTGAGTATTTCGATTTTCCGCTGAGCAGGTCGTTGAGCATTTGTTCTCGGGGTTTACCCAATGTTTCGGCGGCGGCGTAGAGCAGTTGTCCGTGCCCTATTTCATCTTGCACTTTGGCAATGAGCGCCATTTTGCGTTTAAAGCCGGGTGCGCGGGTAATCCAGGTACCTTCGGGCAGGGCACCAATAATTTCGGAGTGGGCGTGCTGCTCAATCATGCGTATGAGTTGGCGGCGGTATTCGTAGGGCATCCAATCGGAAGGCTCAATTTTTTCGCCGTTGTCAATTTTAGCTTCAAATTCGGCTAATTTTTCGGGGTCTTCGGCTATGGGCGCCTGATTTTTATTTTCGGGGTCGTAAATATATCCTCCTCCGTACATGGTGGTAATATTTTGGGGTTAGGCAAATTGTTGTTGCGGTATTACTGTTTTTTTTATTGTTGTGTTTTTACGATTAATATTTCCTCTCACTTATTCAACCCCTCCAGTATTAAATAGCTGAATTGGGCGGCCAGCGCCTGCGGGCTAAGTTCTCCTTCGGGTTTGTACCAGTCGTAAATCCAGTTTAGCGCCGAAAGAATAGACAGGCTATATACTTTGGCATCTACCGGCTTAAAAATACCTTCCGAAATGCCTTTTTCAATTATTTGCTGAAACTGAAGCCGATAGTATTTGCGCTTTGCTTTAAACTCAGACAAGTACGGCTCGGTAAGAAACCGCCACTCATGTAAAAAAACAGCCGAACCGTCTAAGTTGTTGGCAACCACCTGTATATGTTCTTTAATGGCAAGGCTCAATTGTGCGTCGGGCGCCATGGGAGCCGTTTTAGCCTTGTGTATGCCCTCAAAAAACTCATCGGCACAGTCAAAGCATATCTCCTTCAGCAAATCTTCTTTTGATTTAATGTGGTTGTACAAACTGGCGGCTTCTATGCCTACGGCAGTAGCCAAATCTCGCATAGAGGTGGCGGCATACCCTCGTTCCCTGAACATGGTTTGGGCTATTTCGCGTATTTGTTCTTTGCGGTTCAAGTCGGGAATTTTTCACAAAACTAACGATTGTTAGCCAAAATAGTTTGTTTATACAGCACAAAATTGCATTTACCCTGTATTTTCTGCTGTTTTGGAGCTTTTATGGCTGTCTGAAAAGGGGAAAAACGGCGTAGCTGTGGTTAAATTTAAAATTGTTACCCTAAATATTTGCATCGGTAAACTCTTTACCTTAATTTTTGCCCAAATTTAACAATACCATTTGTTACCTATGAAAAAACCTGCCGCTCCCCGCACTCCGCTGCTGCGCACCTTGCAAAAGGCGTTTAAAATAGCCTTCCGCGCCAATAAAACCCAGCAAAAAGATATTGTTTCCATACTGCAAATGGAAAGCGAAAAAACGCTTTCGCGCCGCCGGTTTTTAAGTGCCACCGCAAAAGCTGTCCTCATAACAGGCATTGCCGGTATGGGCGCCGTGCAAACCGGGTGCAAAAAAGAAGAAACCACCGCCAAAATTGCCATTGTGGGCGCCGGCATGGCCGGCCTAAACGCTGCCTACCGCCTTAAGCAAGCCGGGCATATTGCCCAAATTTACGAAGCATCGGAAAGAACCGGCGGCAGAATGTACACCGCCGCCAATATTATGGGTACAGGCATGACCACCGAACTGGGCGGCGAATTTATTGACAGCATTCATGACGATATGCTGCAACTGGTTAATACCTTCGGGTTGCAACTCATTGATACCCAAACCGATACCGGCGTTATTAAAGATGCCTTTTTCTTTAACGGAATGCATTACACGCTGGAACAGGTTATTGCCGAATTTCAGCCCATAGCCGCTCAAATGCAGGCCGATATTGATGCCGTTTACAACGATTTTGATGCCGCAGCCGCCACCCTCGACCTCCTTAGCCTCGACCAATACCTCGATAATATTGGTGCAACAGGCTGGCTTAAATCGCTCCTTTCCGAAGCCTATGTTACCGAATACGGGCTGGATGCCGGCGAGCAATCTTGTATTAACATGCTCTACCTCATATCGGCCGATACCTCGGGCGGCACTTTCGATATTTTTGGCGAAAGCGATGAGCGGTATAAAATTTCGGGCGGTAACCAAACCTTGGTTGACCGTCTTGCCAATGAGGTAAGCAGCGCCATTTCGGTGGGGCATAAGCTGGAGGCAGTCTATAAATCGGGCAACGGCTACAAACTGTCGTTTCAAACAGGCGGAACCTCGGTTAAAGAAGTAACGGCCGATTTTGTCTTACTAACCCTGCCGTTTACCGTTTTGCGCGAGGTAGATTTAGATGCAGGACTTAACCTGCCACCCGAAAAAATAACCGCCATTAACGAACTGGGCTACGGAACCAACGCCAAACTCATGCTGGGATTTAGCGGCCGCCCCTGGCGAAACAACGGCTACAGCGGCTATCTTTTTACCGATAACGGGCTGCAAACCGGCTGGGATAACAGCCAACTGCAAGCCTCAGCCGATGGCGGCTATACCGTTTACTCCGGCGGAGCCACCGGCGTACAAGTAGGCAACGGAACCCCGCAAAACCAGGCCGGCTTATACCTGCCAAAATTAGAACAGGTGTTTCCCGGCTCGCTCAACCTGCACAATGGTAAGGCAGAGCGGTTTCACTGGCCAACCTACCCCTATACCAAAGGTAGCTATGCCTGCTACAAAACAGGGCAGTGGCTTGCCATTGCCGGAAACGAATTTCCGGCTGTGGACAACCTCTTTTTTGCCGGCGAACATTGCAGCGAAGACTACCAGGGATACATGAACGGCGCCGCCGAAACCGGGCGCATTGCTGCCGATGAAATTATGGTAAAATTGGGTTAGGGCAGTATTATAGCCCGAATGCCAAAAAACATCGGGTTAACTTACCCGAAAAGTCTTAAATTTGCGTTTTTGTATAAACTCATGTATCTTCATTTCAAGACTTTTCTACCTTAATCTTAACCCAATGTGCCGATTAGCCACCCTTGTATTTTTGCTTTTATGCGCCCTCAACTTTAACATTTTTGCCCAACCTTACAACAACGAATGGATAAACAACGGGCAAACCTACGTTAAAATAAACGTAGCCGCCAATGGCTTATACCAAATTCCGCAAAGTGCCCTGCTTGCTGCCGGCCTGCCCAATATTGGCAGCGGTTTTCAGTTGTTTCGCAATGGACAGCAGGTGCCGCTATACACCACTTCAGAAGGAACTATGACAGGTTCCGATTATATTCAGTTTATTGGATTGACCAACACCGGAAATGCCGATACACCACTGTTTAACAACCCCGATGATCAACTCAACACCGCCCGAAGCCTGTTTACCGATACGGCCGCCTATTTCCTTACCTGGAACAACCTTGTGCCCAACCTGCGCTACCAAAATACACCCAACAATCTAACTGCCGCCCCGCCCGCCGAAACATTTTTCCGGCAAACTTCCTTTTGGGCGGTTAATAACCAGTTTAATGCCGGCGTACCTTTTGCCTATCAGGGCAACACACCCCTGCGTTTTGCGGGGTTTGGCGCTTGCGAGGGATTTGTAGGAACCAATATTGCCGCCGGCGCTACTCAAACATTTAACCTGTTGGCCCCAAACTTGTACGAATCGGCAACCGGTAATGCACAGGTAAGCCTTAAAGTGGTTGGCCGCTCAGACAACCCCTTGCTGCCCAATGACCATACCATTACCGCATCGGTTAACGGAACCCCCTATGCTACCGCTACCTACAATGGCTTTAGCTGTACCGAACAAACTTTTGAAGTTCCGCTGCCGGCCTTTCTGGGCGGAGGCGCTACACTTAGCGTTACCTCATCGGGTACCGATGCCGATATAAATGCCGTTGCCTGGTACCGGCTGCAGTATCCGCGCAGTTTCAACTTTGGCGGGTCCTCCTTCTTTAACTTTACCCTGTCCGATAACACCGAAAAATACCTTGAAATTGACAACTTTAACGGCGGCGATGCCCCTGTGTTGTACGACCAAACCAACAACCTGCGCCTGCAAGCCGTGCAGGAAGGCGGGCTGCTAAAATTTAAACTGCCCGAAGGCACACCGCTTACGGCAACCCGAAACCTGTATCTGGTAAATACCAACCCCGATGCAATTACCCTGCTAAACACCCTGCAAACCGTTGATTTTACCAACTTTTCCAATCCGCCAAACCAGGGTAATTTTGTAATTATTACCCATCCGGCGCTTGCTGCCGGCGCTGCCAATGCCGTAGAAACCTATGCCAACTACCGCCGTTCTGCGCAGGGTGGCAACTACAACGTGCAGGTAGTTTATATTGACGAACTCTACAATCAATTTGCCTTCGGCATTGCCAAACACCCCTTGTCTATACGCAATTTTATCAATTACGCCGTTGATAACTGGCAAACCCCGCCCCAATACGTATTGCTGTTGGGTAAAGGCATTACCTACAACCAAACTACCTTTAACACTGCTGCTTTTAACGCCAACTTAGTTCCTACCTACGGTGTTCCGGCATCCGATGTGCTGCTGGCAGCCCGAAACAATACCGATACCGCACCACAAGTGGCTATTGGGCGCGTACCCGCTTCTACGCCCGCAGAAGTGCAGGCATATTTAGACAAGCTGATTGCTTACGAAACCACGCAAACCGATTTTTTGTGCAATGAAGATAATTTCTGGCGCAAAGATATTTTGCACCTTGCCCAGGGCGATACCGGCGAGGTGGACCTGAACAGCAGCTATCTGGTTGCCTACCAACAACTGCTGGAAAGCAACAACGGTTATGGCGGAAGGGTAAAAGGCAGTTTTGCCAACAACAAATTCGGGTCGCTCAATTTTCCCGAAATTGAACAGCTTTTAAACAACGGTGTAGGTTTGGTGCAATTTACCGGCAATGCCAACAACAATGGTTATTGGCTTACCGATATTAACCCGCCTCAGTTTTACCAAAACGAGGGGCGCTACCCCGTTATGCTGGCAAGCGCAGGTAAAAGCGGCAGCATGTATGACTATAGCGCCACTGGCTCCGGCAATATGATGGCAGATTTTGTATTGGCAAGCCAAAGCGGCGCCGCAGCCTTTATGGGCAATACAGATGTGGCAATACCGGAAACAGCCAATACCTGCACAACCGGTATTTTAGAGCAACTAAACACCCTTAACTACGGGCAACCGCTTGCAAGCTGCATAAAAAATGCTACACAAACCCTTATGCCCGCTGCCGCTACAGATAACCAACTGCTTTACACCCTGCAAACCATTGCCCTTGCCGCCGACCCCGCAATTAGCCCTGTACCGCGCCAACAGCCCGAACTGAGCCTGCCTATATCCGGTATGAGTTTTTATAACCCGGCAACAGGTTTTCCTATTCTTAGCAACCCACTTTTTATAAACTCGCAAATGACTGCATTTGAGGCTCGGTTTGTTGTAAAAAACATAGGCAAAGCCCTGCCCGATTCGGTAGATTTAACCGTACAACGCATATTACCCACCGGCGATTACCTGCCCATTTTTACCCAACGCCGCCCTGCAACCGTGTATGCCGATACCGTTTCTGTGCTCATACCCAACAACCTGCCCCAATATTCGGGCTTTAACTCGTTTGTGTTTACCATTGACGGCAGTTTTGAAATTGATGAAGACTGTGAGTTTAACAATACCGCCATTGTACTGGCCGATATGAACCCATACTGCGAAGTAGATTTAGGCCCCGATGAACTGTATGTATTGCCCGAAGCATTTCCGCTCACCTTTTCGGCCGATGGCGATTGGCTTGCTTACCAATGGTCAAACGGGCAAACAACGCCCCAAATAACCGTAACCGATTTTGGAACCTATACCGTAACCGTTACCAATTCGTTTGGCTGCGTGGCTGTAGATGCCGTACAGGTTAGTTTTAACAACAGCATTTACGGTGCAACCGGCAATACCCTGCAAATAACCGCCCAACCCAACCCCACTACCGACCAACTGTTGGTAAGCGGCGTTCAAAACTGCCGGTTGCAACTCTTTACCGGTAACGGGCAGTTAGTATTTACCCAAGATGCAACGGCCAATGCCCAACTGCTGTCTTTACAAACACTACCCGCAGGCGTTTACCTGCTTAAAGCCGTAAGTGCAGCCGGTGTGGGTGTTGTTAAGGTGGTTAAACGGTAACTTACATGTGCGGTATTGCAGGCATTGTGGCATTTTCCGAACTGGCTTTGCCATACTTGGCCTGCATGGAAGCAGCCACCCAAACCCTGCGCCGCCGCGGGCCCGATAACCAATCGGTTTACCGGCACCACAGGGTGGCCTTGGGGCATGCCCGCCTTTCGGTCATTGATACCAGCGCCCATGCCAACCAACCCCTGTTCGATACATCGGGGCAATATGCCATTATTTTTAACGGCGAAATTTTTAACTACCGGCAGTTAAAACAACAATTGGCCGCCGAAGGCGTTGTTTTTTCAACCCAAAGCGATACCGAAGTATTGTTGCAGGGTTACCTGCACTGGGGCACATCGGTTCTGAACCGCCTGAACGGCTTTTTTGCCTTTGCCGTTTACCATCTTCCAACCCAAACCCTGTTTTTAGCCCGCGACCGCTTTGGCGTAAAACCCCTCTTGTACTATGCCGACCGCACAAGGCTGGTTTTTGCATCGGAAATAAAAGCCCTGATGGCCTGCCAAATTCCCAAAAAACTCGACCATAACTCTTTATACATCTATTTACAACTCAACTATGTTCCGCCCCCGCAAACCATGCTGCAAGATGTACAACACCTGCCGCCGGGCTGTTATATGACGGTAAACGTAGCCACCGGTGTTGTAAAACAGGAGCAATACTACCAAATACCCTGTTTGCCGCAACCAGAACAAACGCCTGTTTCTTATGCGGCAGCACAACAACAATTGCGGCAACTGCTGGATGATGCAGTTCAACTGCGCCTTATTTCCGATGTGCCGCTGGGGGCATTTCTGAGCGGCGGCATCGATTCATCGGTTATTGTGGCGCTGGCTTCGGAGCATACCGGGCATCTCAACACTTTCTCCATTGGTTTTAAAGATGAACCGTTGTTTAACGAAACCGGTTATGCCCGTTTGGTTGCCGAAAAATACCAAACCAACCATACCGAGTTTTTGCTGCAAACCGATGATCTGCTGCAACACCTTACCAATGTTCTGAATTATTTAGATGAGCCTTTTGCCGATACCTCGGCATTGGCGGTATATATATTGAGCCACTATACCCGAAAACAGGTTACGGTAGCCTTATCGGGCGACGGTGCCGATGAGGTTTTTGCCGGCTACCGAAAACATGCCGCCGAACTGAAAGCCCGAAGCATGGCAAAAGCAGGTAAATTATTGCAGCCCGCGCTGCCCCTGCTGCAGCGCCTGCCACAATCCAGAAATACAAAATGGGGCAACATTTTCAGGCAGGCAAACCGTTTTGCAGAAGGGGTAAACCTGCCGCCACATGAGCGCTACTGGCGTTGGGCAAGCATCTTGCCACAGCAAAAAGCCGCCCAACTCTTGTTACACCCACCCCATCATTCTGCTTTTATACAGCGCCGGCAACAATGGCTTCAACCCTTAACTACCCATACCGGCAGTTTTAATCACCTTCTGCTTGCCGATATGCAAATGGTACTGCCCGGCGATATGCTGCGCAAAGTAGACAGCATGAGCATGGCCAACAGCCTGGAAGTGCGCAACCCGTTTCTGGATTATCGCGTGGTGAATTTTGCCTTTAACCTGCCCCATGCGTACAAAATAACCCCAAACATGAAAAAACGCATTGTGCAGGATGCATTTAAACAATTGCTGCCCCCACAATTGTATAACAGGCCAAAACAAGGCTTTGAAGTACCAATACTGCAATGGCTGAAAACCGACCTTAAACCAATGCTGAACAATTTGCTGGAACCCGCTTTTTTGCAGGAACAGGGAATTTTTAACCCGCCCGAAGTTCAGAGCTTGTTGCAGCAACTGAACACTGCCAACCCGGCCGACTCTGCAGCATCGGTATGGGCCCTGCTGGTGTTTCAATACTGGTGGAAACGGTATTTTGTGTAATACTGTAGCGCAGGGTGTATTTTAAAATGTACGCTACTGCCTAAAAACAACCTAAACTTGCATGTATTTGTGCATGAAACCCGTTGCGTAAAAATAGCCGCTACCTTACTACTAACAATTTAATTGCCTGAAAAACAGTTTTTTTTCCAAATATTTAAAACAAATAATAAAAATATTTCTTTGAAATTGTAAACTAATTGTAAAACCTAATCCAACCGGGCGTTCTGGTATAGTTCTTGTTAAAAGAGAAGGTATCTAAACCACTCGCAATGAAATACGCAATTACCGCACTACTGCTTTTTGCCGCATGCCCGTTGTTTGCGCAAGTAACTTCTGCACCAACCAATACCGACAAATCAATAGCTATGTATGTTTCCGGTAATGGAAGTTATGCCGAAACCAGACTCATAGGCACAACCGCCGGCACAGGTGGTTTGTCTGATTTGAATTACCGTGTTTTATTGGGTGTTTTTACTCACCGCATACCCATAGAATCGGATTATTGGGCGGCTGTAAAAAGTGATTTATCGGTTACGGCAACCCCCAATGGCTTTGCATACACCATTGGTTATTATAAAAACTACACAGAAGCTTTAAACATGTGCAAAAGCCTTGTTCTTAAAGGTTACCAACAGGCAACGGTGGCCACTTTTTCATCTGATAAGGTAGTAGAATTGCTGCGCCCCTGAGTTGCGCCATTAATCCTGCAAAGACATCTGCCCAAGCTCTCCTATTCAACTGTTTCCTCCTCTTCTTCTTCAAATCGCGATTGCTGTAAAAAGAAGCTAATACCGGCCTCAAAGCGCGAGTAGCCCTTTGCGGCGCTTTTTTCGGGCAGGTGGTAAGAAAAGGTAAATTGGTATGTTTTGTTAAGCCGCACCCCGGCCAGTAGTGAAAGAAAAAACGGGTCATCATTTACCTTATAAGAGGTTCCGGCAAAAGCAATGTCCTTGTAACTAAGCAGCACAGAGGCATCGAAAAAAACTCCGCCGCCGGTATTGCCAAAATTATTGTTTCGGGCAAGCGCATTTACCATTACCGACGGGCGAATGACAAGCCGGTCTTGCAGCAAAGCCCACCTGTAACCGGCGGTTATATAGGAGTTTCGGAAAAAAGTACTTTCGGTTCCGGGTTCAAAAAACTTAAACTTAGGCTCGTTGAAATATTTTACCGATACCCCCACATAAAAATCAAGAATATTGGCAGATAGACCAATGTCAAATGCCGGTTTAAAGGTGCGTTCATTAAGGGCTACCGTAGGTTGCGGCGCCGGAATTTGTACGGCAAAAACTTCATCGGATTTAAAATGAAGCAAAGATGCGCCCAATCCCAGTTTAAGCACCGAAATTTCGCCCACTTCAAACATATAGCTGTAAAGCAACCCCATGTTCAGCAGGCGTTTATTGGTGGGGTACAGTTGGGTTCCGCCGTAAAAATTGTCGTCAAATTTATGGTATTGCAGTGCAAACCCAAAGCCGCTTTTGAGCGAGGGTGCAAACCCTTGTGCTACGGCCTGTATGGTATATGGGTTTACCTCCTGTGGCGATTGCTGCATTCTGCCCGTTACGCTTACCGACGGTTGAGTATCATCGCCGGTAAAAGCGGGGTTATACATGGGCAGAGAAAAATAATAATCGTTGGCGTAAATAACGCGGTTAAAAAAGTTGTTTACTTGTTGTGCCTTTAGCGGCATACAGGTAAAACACAGGAGCAGCAGGGGTAAAACCGCACCGTATGTTGCTTTCGGGTAATGGTGGTGCATTGAACTGTTTATTTGTTTTCCAGAATTTGCAGGATGGCATTTTTAAGTTCGTTCTTAAAAAGAGGCAACCCTTGTACTTTGTTGAACTGATGTGCCGGAATGAGGAATTTTTCTCTGATAACTTTTACCAGTTGCCCGGCGTTAATTTCGGGTATGAGTACCTTTTTGAAACTGCGCAAGATGTGCTCAAGATTTTGAGGCAGGGGGCGCAGGTAGCGCAGGTGAGCATGTGCCACGGCATAGCCGTCGGCATTTAGCTCCATAACAGCCGATTTAATGGCACCGTAGGTAGAACCCCAGCCCAAAACCAACAGGTCGCCTTCATTGGGTCCGGTTTCTATGGTTTGCGGCGGCAAAAATTGGGCAATTTTTTCTACTTTAGCTTCGCGCACCTTTACCATATACTCGTGGTTGGCTGGGGTGTACGATACGTTTCCGGTACCCGCTTCCTTTTCAAGCCCGCCAATGCGGTGTTGCAATCCTTTGGTGCCGGGTATGGCCCAAGGGCGCACTAAGTTTTCGTTGCGCTCATAGGGCATAAAAAGCTCCCCGTTTTGCGGCGCTTGTTTAAAGGACGCTTTAATAGGTTCAATATCATCTGCTTTCGGAAAGCGCCAGGGTTCGGCGCCGTTGGCAATGTAGCCGTCGCTTAGCAGAATTACGGGCGTCATGTGTTCAATGGCAATTTTGCAGGCTTCAATAGCTGCATAAAAGCAATCGGAGGGTGATTTTGCGGCCAGCACCGGCATAGGGCATTCGCCGTTGCGCCCGTAGAGGGCCTGCAACAGGTCTGCCTGTTCGGTTTTGGTTGGCAGTCCGGTAGAGGGGCCTCCGCGCTGAATATTGCAGATAACCAAAGGCAGTTCAAGCATAACGGCCAACCCCATAGCTTCGGCTTTCAGGGCCATGCCGGGGCCGGAGGTTCCTGTAATAGCCAGGTTGCCGCCGTAAGCGGCGCCAATAGCAGAGCAGATGGCGGCTATTTCGTCTTCGGCCTGAAAAGTAATGGCGCCATAGTGTTTGTACTGCGCCAGTCCGTGCAAAATGTCTGATGCGGGTGTAATGGGGTAAGAGCCGTAAAAAAGGGGCAGCCCTGCTTTTTGTGCGGCGGTAATAAGTCCTATTACCAACGCCTGGTTGCCCATAATACTGCGGTAACGGCCGGGCGCCATTGGTGCGGGTTTTACCTCATAGCGGGCATTAAACGTTTCGGTGGTTTCGCCAAAGTTATAGCCGGCTTTCAGGGCGCGGAGGTTAGCTTCCAGAATATCGGGTTGTTTTTTAAACTTGCTTTGCAGAAATGCGGTGGTGCTGTCCATGGTTCGGTTATACATCCAGTAAAGGAATCCCAGCACAAACATATTTTTGGAGCGGTCTTTTTCTTTGGTACCCATTTGCAGGTCTTTCAGGCAGTCGCGGGTAAGTTTGGTAATGTCCATTTTAATTACCTCATAACCATTGAGCGAGCCGTCTTCTAATGGGTTGGTATCGCATTTGGCTAAGCGCAGGTTTTTGGAGTCAAAGCCTGCAATATCGGCAATAATGGCGCCTCCCTTTTTTAGGGTGGACAGGTTTACCCTTAATGCGGCGGCATTCATGGCCACCAACACATCGCAGGTATCGCCCGGGGTAAAAATAAGGCGGCTGCCAAAATGCAACTGGTAGCCCGATACGCCGGGCAATGTACCTTGCGGGGCGCGAATTTCGGCCGGAAAATCGGGGAAAGTGGCCAGGTCGCTACCGGTAAGTGCAGTGTTATTGGTAAATTCTGTACCGGTAAGTTGCATACCATCGCCCGAATCGCCGGCAAATTTAATGGTAACCTCTTCAACTAACGTTTTAGTAACACTCATGGAGGTAATTGGTTAAGTATAAATAAATGTAAAACACAGCGCCTGCAAAGTTAGCAATTTTATTTTTTTGTTACTTATATCGGTGTTATTATTGCAGCCGCGTTTAGCACAATACACAATAATTCGCCGCGATGAAAGCTTGCATATTTACGCAATTTTGCAAGTCTGTAGCAGGCCGAAACGGGAATGCCGTCAGCCTGTTTGCCCGTGCCAAAGTGTGGCAAATTGGTCATGTTTGGGTAAATTTTGGTCATAAAAAAGTAAAACTTGCATAAATTTGCACAAATGTCAATGTAAGAAGGTAATATTGCTTACTTTTACAAAAGCCAGAGGTTGAGGTAAAAAGCAAACTTGCATTAAAAATAAAATCAATAAAAAGATTTTGCGCTTCTGTTTTAGCAGAGGGGCAGCATGAAATTCCCTTGTCTATGTTAATAAATCTGAGATTATTTGGGCAGAGCATTACTTTTTTACTCTTTCTGTTGATTTTACCCGATACAAAAGCACAAAACCCGGGAGACAAGATGCCCGATATTGGTTTCATTAATCCGGCAGGCGAGCGGTTGTTTTTATCGGGTATGCAAAACAAGTATGTACTCATTAATTTTTGGGCTTCGTGGTGCCCTACGTTTTCCTTAATGGAGCCTAACCTTGTTAAGTTAGAAAAGCAATATTCGGGCAAAACTTTTACCAATGCCGATGGGTTTGAAATAATTAATATTTCTTTAGATACAAGTGCGGTGGTATGGAGGCAGGCATTGGAAAAATACGGCGGAGGCGTAAAAAACGAGGTCATAGCTACCGAAGGTTTTGACTCGCCCGTAGCCAGAGCCTATGAAGTTACCATGCTTACTACTTCTTTTTTTGTGGGGCCGGGCAATCAGTTAATTGGAAAAAACATGAAGTTTTCTGAAATTCAGCAACTGCTTGACAGCGGCAATATGGTAGAAGAGAAGATTTACCGCGTTTTTCTTACTGTACTGAACCCCTATGGCGAAACGCTCCATAACTTTAACCATGTATTGCATTTGGGTAAGTTGCACAAGGAAAGCAACCAAAACAATACTTTTGCCTATTACTTAGGCGATTATTACTCTTACTCCGAAGCTCAGGCTGCCATGTTGGCGGCTAAAGACCTGGGGTATCAGGATGCTGCTGTTGTAACCATTAAAAACAACCTTATTCAATCGGCTGTGCCTGCAGGAACGGGGTATAACGGCAAACCAACGCAGGGCAACGCAGATAAGGGTATTGTCCGAAGTCCTCTTCCTGTTTTTACCCCGCCCGGGGGCAGCTACCCGGTTTCCTATACAAATGTTCAGCAGCCGCAGCCAAATACAACCGGGCCCGGGTCAAATTCTGATAACTCGGTACAATACCTGTTGCCGCCCGAAATTTCGAAAAAACAGAACGCCACCGACCCCGCATTACGCGGTTTGAACCCAAAGGAGTTAAATGAAATTACCGCGCAATTGCAGCAAATACGTCAAAGGCAAGATGCGCTAAGGGCAGAATTGCAACAGTTAGACAAGCAGGAAAAAGAGCTGAGCGACCGCCTGCAAAAGGCAAAAGCTTTTTAACTCGGCTTACCCCCAACCAACCCGAAAACTAACAGCCTTTGGCATTCATGAACAACAGACACCCCTAAAACAGTTTGCCGGGGGTGGGTTGGTTTTATTTAGCCGTAAGACGTGGTATAAGGTCAATCCATATATTTTCTATGTATTCGGTATCGTGTATGCTGGCTTGCATAATTTCGGCAATGAGAGTTCTTGCGTTGTTATTATCCAGTTGGTAAACCGATGCCACATTGGTGCAGTATTGGCCGGCTTCGGCAAGTTGTTTAAGTTCATTGTCTTGCACCAAAAACAATTTTGAAAACCAGCAGTAGCCACTGCAACCACAATCTGAGTTGGAATACAGTATGCCGGGGTTAATAAAGTGCGGGTTAGGAATGTTGAGCAGCGGTTTGTACTCTATAAGAAGGGGCAACGCCGGTTGAGAATTGTACTGCAACATGTGGTAATAGAGCCTTACCGGCCGGTTATTATGGTACCATTCGGGTTCATTGGTGGCAACCAATACATCGGGACTGCCGTCGTGGTTAAAATCGGTAATATCAATGCCTATTGTCTGATAGTAAGCGCTCAGGTTTTCGGCTTTAAAAACCTGTTCCAACACGTTTCCCTTTACTTCATACACATACAGGTTGAGGTAATAATCGCTGTTGCCTTTCAGGTGAGCATCGGAAAAATAAGCTACCAGAGCATGTTTTACCGTATTGCTGAAAAGATTGCCAATTTCTATATGGGCATAGGGGCGCTTATCGAGGTAATAAGGTTCGGCGGCATGTTCCTGCAGCCGTTGCAGGGTTACTGTTTTTATAGATTGCAGTGTGGCGGCTTTATCTGCCATTAACAGGCTTACAATATAAGGCACATCATCTCTTACGCAGGCAAGTTGCTGCGGGCCGTCTAAGTAGAGCATGGGTTGTGCTGCGGGTTGTGCTGAGAGGCGGCCAAACAGCAGCAACAGCAACACGGCAAGAAAAAATTTGAGGTTCATTTTACTAATGGTAATTGTGGTTTATAAAATAACGCGCAAAGGTGTATTGTTGTAAACACACAAAAGCCTAAATGGTTATAATCTGCATATTTTATACTGCGGCCTTGTGGCGGTTTGTATTACATAGGCAGTTTAATGGCATAACTTTTATCGGCTCGTCCTTTTAACGAGGTGGTGCGCAGCCAGGGATTCAGGTTTTTAACGGTTTTATAGTTGGTGTTATAGCTTCGGGCAAAAGAGGCAATATCGCCAATGCTGCTAATCATTACCGAGTTGGTGGCCTGTGCCGGGTAAAAATCTTCGGTGGTAAAGTGGTAGCCGTAGTCTTCGGGGTGGGTTAAAACCTGTTTGTATGCCAGTATTCTGAAAATATACCGCGAGGTTTCGCTGTTGAGGTACAGGTCGTAATAATTGCTGGATTGTTGTTCATCGGCATGATCATTCATGCCCGATACGCCGCGGTTGTAAGAGGCGGCGGCCATGGTCCAGGTGCCGAAACGCTGGTAGGCATTGCGCAGATAGGTGCAGGCTGCCAGGGTAGATTTTTCGAGGTGCAGGCGTTCATCAACATCGGTACTAATTTCAAGCCCGTATTGTGTGGCAGTTCCTTCCATAAATTGCCAAACGCCTTTGGCGCCTTTTGAAGAGGTTACATTTTCCAGCCCGCTTTCGGCAATGGCTAAGTATTTAAAATCATCGGGCACGCCGTTGCGGCGCAAAATATCTTCAATAATTGGCAGGTAGCGGTAAGCCAGTTTCATAACCCTTATAGTGCTGGAGTGTTGGTGTGTTACATTGGTTACTTCCCGGTCTAAGCGCTCACGCACTTCGCGGTCGTACAAAGGTACATCTTCGCCGGCAAAGGCTATACTTGGAGGCAGCGGCACCTGGCTTACATACTGTTGTACTTTATCGCCGGGCGATAAACTTACTTCTAATCCGCTGCTGAAAAGCAGGAACAATAATGAAAAACTGCACATGATGTTAAGAGCGGTTAATAACTGGCGCATGGCTGTAAAAAGGGTTGAGTGATTACAAAGCTTGTTTTGCAAAGTAACGAATTATTCTGTTTTTTTAGTTGATTTGTTCGGGAAAAAATTACCTGCTGCTTTTTTTGTACCTTTGCAGCCATTGTTAAACGCAGTTAAACAGAATAAATTATATGAAATTCGGAACCAAGGCTATTCACGCCGGCATATTACCCGATGTTTCCAGCGGCGCTATTATGACCCCCATTTTTCAAACCTCTACTTATGTGCAAGATGCGCCCGGCATACACAAAGGGTATGAGTACGGCCGCACCCAAAACCCCACCCGAACCGTTTTACAGAACAACCTTGCCGCGCTGGAAAACGCCCAATTCGGGGTGTGTTTTGCCAGCGGGCTGGCCGCCACCGATGCCGTTATGCGTAAATTAGTACCCGGCGATGAGGTTATTGCCGGCAATGACTTGTACGGCGGTACTTACCGGCTGTTTGTAAGGGTGTTTCAAAAATACGGCATACGGTTTCATTTTACAGATATGGGCAACCCGCAGGCAATTTTACCCCTTCTTAACGACAAAACCCGAATGGTGTGGCTGGAAACACCCACCAACCCCATGTTGGGCATTATAGACATAGCGGCAGTTGCACAAATTTGTAAGGCACATGATATAATGTTGTGCGTTGATAATACATTTGCCTCGCCCTACCTGCAAAACCCCATAGACCTTGGCGCCGATGCAGTGGTACACTCGGTAACCAAATATTTGGGAGGCCACTCCGATGTAATTATGGGTGCCGTGCTTACCAACAACGAAGCATTTCACCAACACCTTACCTTTCATCAAAACGCGGTAGGCGCCGTGCCTGCTCCCATGGATTGCTTTTTGGTGCTGCGCGGGGTTAAAACCCTGCACCTGCGCATGGAGCAGCATTGCAAAAACGCAGCAATAATAGCCAACTTTTTACAGCAACACCCTGCAGTAGCAAAGGTAAACTACCCTGGTTTTACCACCCACCCCAACCACGAAGTGGCCAAAAAACAAATGCGCGGCTTTGGCGGTATGGTTTCTTTTTCGCTTAAAAAAGATACTATGGAGGCCGCCGTTGCAGTACTGTCAAACACGCATTTGTTCTCTTTGGCAGAGTCATTGGGCGGAGTAGAATCGCTCATTGGGCACCCGGCCACCATGACACACGCCTCCATACCGCTGGAAGAACGCAAAAAAACCGGCGTACTCGACTCGCTCCTGCGCCTGAGCGTGGGCATTGAAGATGCCGAAGACCTGATGGCAGACTTGCAACAGGCTTTAGACCGCGTAAAGTAGCAGTTAGCCTGCCATATTTACATGCGGCTGCAACAGCAGTATTTTGCTGAATGGTTATTTGTACAGGGAACCACTCTGTGCAAATAACCTGATAATCTTTGCCCATAACACTTCTTTTCCTGCAACGCTAAGGTTACTTTCGGGTTAGTGTTGTACTGTACCGCTATAACTGTATGCGGTAAAATCCCCGAATCCCTTACTTTCCTAAAAGTAAGTATCGCACTTAAAGGTTAAATACATGGCCAAAGGCTGTATTGCAGTTATTTTTGCACAACAAAACCTCCTGCACACACACTACGCCCCAAAACCCGCAAGGCAGGCAGGGCAATGGGAATGTAACACAACAGCCTGCCGCTTAACATCAATTTAACAAAAAATGAGTACAGTAAAAGAAGTTCAAAGTTACGTGCATTTTCATGGCGCACCTTTTAAGGGTAAAATTTTAATGGTGGCAAGCAGCCCGTCGGTATCTAAGCAAACAGGCTGGCCTATTGGCTTTTGGGCGGCCGAGTTAACCCACCCGCTGCGCGTGTTTCAGGAAGCCGGCTATGAGGTAGAACTGGCCTCTACCGAAGGCGGCAAATTAGAAATGGACGGTTACTCTAACCCGGCCGATGCCAGCGGTTATTCTGCCAACGATGTAATTTCATTGGGTTATATGCAACAGGAATGGTTTAACAAGATGCTGGCAAATACCCGCAAACTTACCGAGGTAAACCCGCAGGAATATGCAGCCATTTTTTTGGTTGGCGGTCAGGGTCCTATGTACACTTTCAGGGGTAACAAAGACCTGGAAAAACTGTTTGCTGCATTTTATGAAGCCGGTAAACCCAGCGCCGCTGTTTGCCACTCTACCACCTTGCTGCTGGAAGCCAAAAAATCTAACGGAGAATTATTGGTAAATGGTAAAACGTGGACCGGTTTTGCCGATGCCGAAGAAGATTTTGCCGACCAGGCCGTTGGCATGAAAATTCAGCCCTACCGCATTGAAACCGAAGCCCGTAAAATTTCGGGAACAACTTTTAAAGTGGCTGCTCCTTTCTCGTCGTATGCCATTCAGGATGGCAACCTTATTACCGGACAACAACAAAACAGTGGTGCCGCCGCCGCCGAATTGGTGGTTGAACAATTATCGAAATTAATCAATGCCATGAACGCTGTAAACTGGTTTGAAATTCCGGCCCTTGATTTGGAACGCGCCTTTGCTTTTTACTCAACCGTTTTGCATGGCAACGTGCGAAAAGGCACTTTTGGAAACGGCGAGTTAATTTTATTTAATGTGCCGTTTAATACCGGCGAGGCCGTTGGCGGCTCTGTTGTGGTACGTCCCGATTTAAAACCCACTACTGATGGCGGCATTATTTACCTCAACGCATTTGGCAAACTGAGTTATGCCGTGGGTAAAGTTGAAAACGCAGGCGGTAAAGTGGTGGTTCCCGAAATTAACCTCGGAAAATTTGGTTTTGCAGCCGTCATTATTGACTCCGAAGGCAATAAAATAGGGCTGATATCGCAAGAGGCTTAATATTCCCTTGTTTAAATAACACAACTTTACGGGCATCGGAAAGCATGCCCGTAAAGTTTAATTTTCTGTTTATTACCATGAAACTGCAATTTTGGTTACCGGTTGTATTTTTTATAGCCTGCCTGACCTACTCCGGCGGCAGGGTTATGGCGCAAATTCCGGTTGAAGTATTTGTCGGACATAAAAAGACAACTCTGGATATTATGTTTTTTAAGTTTTTCAAAAATCCCGAAGGGCAAAATTCAAAATGGTTGTTTTTTAACCGAAACCGCAGCGCTATAGACTACCAAATGAACACCCAAACCGGGCAATACCTGCCACAGTTTGGTTTTACCGAAGCCATTTCTTACAACCAGCCGGCTCTAAAAGGCTTTGCACCGGTTGCCGTAGCCAGCATTTTAAACCGCGGTGTATATCCGAAAGCGGGGGTTCAGTTTGCCAAAATAGGTAAAAACTATACCATTTTTTCATGGACAGTGGCCGAACTGCTCCAGAACCCCAATATTGATTTTTTCTTTTTGGCGCGTTTTACCCCATCGCTATCGCAAAAACTAAACCTTTTTTCGCAAATTGAGTTGGTAAATGCATTCCCCTCGGCAACCCAAAACCCGTTTTCTCTTACCCAGCGCTACCGGCTGGGGTTAAAGGTTAAGGCGTGGCAGTTTGGCGCAGGTGCAGATTTTTCCCAAACCGGAAGAAAAACACTGGTAAAAACCAATAATTTGGGCGGCTTTTTGCGGTACGAGTTTTAATACACCAAAACAATAAAACAACTGTATGAAATTAGTCATTATCATTGGCGCCGGGCCCGGCATTAGCAACGGCGTGGCACAAAAATTTGGCGCCCAAGGCTACGAAATAGGCCTTATTGCCAGAAACGAAGAAAAATTGCAGCAACAGGTGGCGCAACTTGCCCAACAAGGCATACAGGCCCGATACGCAGCAGGCAACGTTGCCAATGCCGACTCGCTCAAAAATGCGCTCTTAACCATTAGCCCCCGGTTTGAACAAGCCGACCTTATTTTGTTTAATGCCTCGGCAGTAAGCGTTAAAGACCTGCTGGAGCAAGACTGGCAAACCATAAAACAAACATTCGATGTTTCGGTGGGCGGGGCTTTTCACCTCTTGCAACTGGTATTGCCCGCCCTGTTGCAGCAAAACCGGGGTAAACTGTTTTTTACCGGCGGCGGTTTTGCCTTTAGCGGCGACCCGCAATGGACTTCGCTCAGCATTGGTAAAGCAGGCATGAGGAACCTGGTGCAGGCCGCGCAAAAAAAGGTTGCCAACACCAACATACATATTGCCCAACTTACCGTTTGCGGTTATGTGCAACCCACAGACCTCAAATACAACCCTGCCGCCATTGCCAACGAGTACTGGAAACTGTTTAACCAACAGCCCGGCCAGTTTGAAGAAGAAATTGTTTATTAACCCCGCCCGCAATAAAAAAATGAAAACCATAGTCATTACAGGCGCAACGGCAGGTATTGGTAAAGAAGTGGCCAAAGTTCTTGCCCAACGAGGATTTACCGTCATTTCCAATGCCCGCAACCTCAACAAGGCAGCACAGGTAAAGCAGCAATTGGTGCAGGAAACAGGCAACCCAAACGTGCATTTTTATGAAGGCGATTTCAGCAACCTGGAAAGCGTACAACAGTTTGCACAAGCCGTTGCCAAACAATTTCCTGCCGTAGATGTGCTTATAAATAACGCCGGCACTTGGGAAATGGAAAGAAAAAACAGCCAGCAAGGCATAGAAATGAACTTTGCCGTAAACCATCTTGCCCCCATGTTGCTTACCCTGCTTTTGCTGCCGCTGCTTAAAAAAGCCCCCAATGCCCGTATTGTAAACACCTCTTCGGGGGCGCACCGCCGCAACATTCTCCTTTTTGACGATATTGAGTTTAAAAACCAACCCTACAACGGCGTGGCAACTTATTCGCAATCAAAATTGTGCAATATCTTGTTTTCCCTGCAACTGCAGGAAGAACTGAAAGGAACCAACATGACCGTAAACACCGTTCACCCGGGCATTGTACAAACCGATTTATTTAAGAACATGGAAACCCGAAACTGGAACAACACGCCCAACGCCGCCCAAGGCGCCCGAAGCGCCCTTTACGCCGCCCTTAGCCCTCAGATGGAAGGCATTTCGGGCAAATATATTTACCTCGAACAGGAAGACCCCAACCTGTCGCCCATGGCAACCAACAAACAATATGCACAGCAATTGTGGAATGTAAGCCTTCAATACCTTAAAAACTATTGCTAAAAACTTTTTATATCAACACCAAACCACCATACAACAACATGAAACTGGCATTTATAGGTGTAGGAAACGTAGGTTTTGCCATTGCCAATAACCTGCAAAAAAAACAACACCAAATCATCATAGCACACAACAACAGCAACTCGGGCAGTGTAGCAAAAGCCTTGGCTGCCAACCCCAATTTTACCGTACTGCCGGTACAGGAGGCCGTAAACACCGCCGATATGGTGTTTTTGGCAACGCCGTTTACTGCCATAGCCGATGTGCTAAAAGGCATACATTTTAACGGCAAAACGCTGGTAGATTGTACCAACCCTGTAGGACCGGGCATTACTCACGGCTTAAACAGCCAGCGCTCCGGGTCTGAAGTAGTGCAGGAACTTGCTCCCGATGCCAACGTGGTAAAAGCCTACACCATATACGGCTACGAAAATTTTGCCGACAGCGCATTTCCTGCCTATAATGTAAAACCCGTAATGCTCATTTGCGGCAACAACGCACAGGCAAAACAACAGGTAGCCCAAATTAACACCGATATGGGCTTCGATACCCTCGACACCGGCGCCCTCAACCAGGCGCTCCACCTCGAACACATGACCCTGCTTTGGGTAAAAATGGCACGCACCGGCAAGCATCACCCCCGCTTTGTATGGGCTTACCTCGAAAAATAACACCCATCTGCCAATTTTCGGAGCGCAAATTATTCACCTTGGGCTGAAAAAGCATAGATGGGTATGAATGATAACCCCGTAAAACCAAACAAGCTACCATAAACCTCCGAAGCAAACCATTAACCCCGGCCGTTGCGGCAGGTTGTTTAAAAATACCGTTAAACCAAAATAACCCAACCCCAACATGATACTGCGAAAAGTTTTTAACCCAATAAGAGTAGTTCAGTACCTGCAAGTTGAACTGCTTATAAGTACGCTTTTATCGGTTGCGGTGTACTTTCTCTACCATAACCGGCACCTCGAAACCGTGAGCCTGCCATTTTCTATTGCCGCTATTTTGGGCAGCGCATTGGCTATTTTTCTGGCCTTTCGCAACAACAATTCCTACAACCGGTGGTGGGAAGCCCGCACCCTGTGGGGCAACATCATTAACAACAGCCGCATTTTTGCGCGCCAAATTATTGCCAATGCCAATAACGCCGCCGCAACCGGCAAAGCAACCACACAACAGGTAAGCCACTACAAAACAGAAATGGTGTACCGGCAAATTGCCTTTGCACATGCCCTGCGCCTGCATTTGCGCAAACAAAACAACTATACCGAGTTTGAACACCTGCTTAACCCAACGGAATACGCCCAACTCATTGCCAAAAACAACCTGCCCAATATGCTGCTGCACCAACAAGGGCTGCGAATTAAAGACGGCATGCAAACCGAACTACTGGGAGCCTTTGACAATATTAGCCTTGAACCCACGCTGGCAGGATTCAACAATTTTCAGGGCGCCTGCGAAAGAATAAAAAACACGCCCCTGCTGCGGCAGTACCACTTTTTTACCAAGCTGTTTTTGCTGGCTTTTATGTTTATTTTGCCGTTTGCCCTTATTGCAGATTTCGGCAAAATGGGGGCGCCATGGTTAATGGTTCCGGTAAGCATCTTAATCTCCTTTGTGTTTGCCGTAATGGGTAAAGTGGGCGAGGTAAACGAAGACCCCTTTGAAAACCTGCTTACCGATGTTCCCATGACAGCCCTGTGCAACACCATTGAACGCGACCTGAAAGAAATGCTGGGCGAAACAGACATACCGCCCAAAGCAGAACCCCAAAACGGTTTCCTGTTTTAACCGCCCCCTTGCGCCAACTGTTACATCGGGCAAAAAATACCTTACACGTACAACACATCTCACATTTACAAAAAGCCCATATCAGCATGATACTTCAAGACATATTTAAACACAACGAGCAGTGGGTAGCACAAAAGCTAAACACAGACCCACAGTATTTTGAAAAACTGGCAAAAGGACAGCAGCCGCAAATTTTGTACATAGGCTGCTCAGACAGCCGCGTTA
>NBMY01000047.1 GCA_002212985.1 Sphingobacteriales bacterium TSM_CSS | reverse complement strand
CTTTGAATGGCTTGTTTGGCGCTCCCGCCCCGTGCGACTTTGCGACCGATCAGGCACTCATTACCCTGACGGGCGCTACGGAAACAGGCTTCGACCTGCCCTCTACGTGGTGCGAAGACAATGGCGATATAGACCTTTCCAACTACACGGCAGCAGGCGGCGGCACGTGGTACTTAATGAGCCAGAACGGCATACCGAGCGTACCGGCAACGGGCGTAGTAATACCGGGCGGCATAGTAACGGTAGGCACGTTGAGCTATCTTGACGGCGCATCGGTGCTTGAAATTCGTTACCAACCCGGCGCAGGCGGCTGCGGTGTTCCGATGACCGAGTTCATTACGGTATCGGAAGGCGTAGATGCTGCCTTAACGGGTGTTCCCAACCAATTCTGCCTTGGTTCTGCCGGCTTACCGTTTAACCTGACAGCATATTACACTGCCGGCACAACCACCGGTGGTACCTGGACTTCATCGGGACCCGATGCTACGGCTGTGAGCGGCACTACCTTTGCACCCGGCTTGCCCGGCACATATGTACTCACTTACAGTGTAAGCAACGGCGTATGTGCAGACAGCGAAAGCGTAACAGTAGTAGTTTACCCGTCGGTAAATGCCACCATTAACCCGATTACAATATGTGAAAGCCCGAGCGGTACCATTAACCTGGTTTCCATGTTTGGGGCAAACACTACTCCGGGTGGTACCTGGACGGTAATTGCAGGCGGCACAACTGCCACCGTGGTAAGTATCAGTAACGATGTACTAACCTATACCATACCTTCTGTTGCTACACCGCCTTACACCATACAGCTAACTTATACGGTAAATGGCAATGGTGCTACTGCACCATGTTCTACTACTACCAGTGCACCGACAACGATTACCATTACCGGCGCCACAGAAGTAGGCTTTGATTTACCCGACGAATGGTGCGGTAATGATGGCAACCTCAACCTTGCCAGCTACACAGCAGTAGGTGGCGGCACATGGTACTTAATTAGTCAAAATGGCGTACCGAGCGTACCGGCAACGGGCGTGATAATACCGGGCGGCGTTGTAAATGTAAACACTCTGGCTTATACCAATCCTCCTGCGGGTTCGGGCTTGCCCGGTTCCTCTGTACTTGGTATTCGTTACCAACCGGGTGCAAACGGCTGTGGAACACCTAAAGTAGAATACATTGTAGTTTGGGAAGGTGTAAGTGCCACGCTTGACCCCGTTGCTACCAACCAAAACGACGAGTTCTGCCTTGGATCTCCGAACCTGCCGTTTGACCTTACTATACTGTACAATGCCACCACTACTACCGGCGGCATATGGACATCGGCTGGGCCATCTGCAACAGCTGTGAGCGGTACAACCTTTAACCCGTCATTGCCCGGTACCTATGTGTTAACCTATACAGTTTCCAACGGAACCTGTACCGACAGCGATTCATTTACAGTTGTGGTTTATCCGGTATTAAATGCAACTATCGAAAACGTTACGGTTTGCGAAAGTCCCAGTGGTACCATAAACCTCACTTCGCTGCTTACGCCCGCAACAACACCCGGCGGAACATGGTCGGTATTGAGCGATTCGGGTATTGAAACTATTACCTTCAGCCCATCGGGCAATACTTTGGTGTACACGATCACGCCCAGCGCTACGCCGCCTTATACCATTAACATCCGCTACACCGTAACCAGTCCAAGCAGTACCATACCTTGTGCAACTGCATTTGATGATGCGGTAATTACCATAACCGGTGCTACCGAAACCGGTTTCGACTTGCCCGAAGCGTGGTGTGCTGCCGATGGCGCTCTTAACCTCAATGACTATACTACCGTTGGCGGTGGTGTATGGACAATTGTAAGTGTAAATGGTATTACATCGGCACCGCTGCCGTTCCAGTTGTCGGGTCCGGGTGCTACGGTAGATAATGCCATCATCGGCGCTATTGCCGGTTGGGGCTTAGACCCGCTGGCCAATTTTGCAACCGTAGCTATTCATTACCAACCCGCTGCAGGCGGTTGTGGCATTCCGATTACCGAAATCATTACGTTCTACGAAGATGTTGACCCGAGTTGGACACCTGAACCTGTCTGCGAAGCTGATTTACCCATTAACCTGAACGATTGGGTTACCGGTACACCGGGTGGTACATGGAGTGGCACAGGCGTAACGGCAGGCGGCATCTTTAACCCCACACAACCGGGTTTATATACCATTACCTATACGGTAGGCTATGAACCTTGTGAAGAATCAGAATCGCATGACATTACGGTATATCCTGAATTGGTGAATGAAATTAACCCGATTACCGTATGCGAATCGCCATCGGGCACTATTAACCTGAGTGCTATGCTTGGACCCGATACGCCCGATAACGGTACGTGGACAGTGGTTAGCGACAACCTTACCATCACGCCTATCATTAACAATGATGTGCTAAGTTATTACATAGTATTTGGCGATGTATCGCCCTACCAGATAGTGGTAGAATATACACTGCCCGATGTTGAAGTATTCCCATTGGGAACTCCGTGTAATCCGGCACCTGCACAGGCAACCATTACCATTGATGGCACTACCGAAACCGGTTTTGACTTGCCCGATGTATGGTGTGCAGCTGATGGCCCCATTAACCTTACCAATTACACTGCCGTTGGTGGTGGGTGGTATGCCTTAACCACCGCTCCCGAAGTATCCATCGGTACAGTTTACACACCCATTGTATCTGCTACCAGTTATACTGTGGGTATTACCTATACACCGGTACCCGGAGGCTGCGGCCAACCCATGACCGAGTTTGTAGAAATAATGCCCGATGTAGATGCATCATGGGATAACCCGATTGTATTGTGTCAGGATCAATTGCCATACCAATTAGAAGGATTGACCCCGGGCGGCGTTTGGAGCGGCCCCGGCGTAACACCTTCGGGCTTGTTTGGTGAAGATCCGCAGTATTATGTGGTTGACTTCTCAAGCGGTGCGGTAACAGCAAGTGCTCCGGGTAACCCCAACCAGGTTTACAGCTATACCGAAGATGGCATGGTAGTGAGTACAGTAGCGGCTCCGTCGCCAACCAACTTCTTCCAGTTCATACCCAACGGTATGCAAACCGATGTGGAACTCTCTACCAACGGCGGAAATACCATCGGCACTTTGGGTACGCAGTTTATTTACAACGGCGGCGCTCCGTTTGACCTGGTGAGTGTGGTTATGACTGCCGGAACGGCAGGCACCAACGGCACAAACGGCGGCTCTATCTTTGAAGCATATAACGGCGCAACGCTGGTTGGTACGCTAACCGTACCCAATAGCGGAGCTATATTGGTAACCTTCCCGCCCACCTTCCAGGACATTACCCGTGTAGTATGGCGTTTGCAAGGCGGCGACCCGCGCACCCGAATTGAAGAATTTACCTTCCTCGACAACAGTGCTCCCGTACCGCCCGGCAACTACCAGATTACTTATACGCTTGGCAGCGCACCTTGCGCAGAAGAGGTAACCCATATCATTGAGGTAGTACCCATTCGCTACACCGACATCAACCCCATTACGGTTTGTCAGTCACCATCGGGTACGGTTAACCTTAGCGCAATGCTTACGCCTATTACCACCGCCGGCGGAACATGGGCTGTAGTAAGCGATAACCTCGCCATTACGCCCACTATTACCAACGACGTGCTGAACTACCAGATTTCGTTTGCCGATGTGCCGCCATATCAAATTACCATTCAGTATGATATTGCTCCTATTGGTGGTGTATTTGACCCCGGACCATGTAACCCGCTGCCAAGTACTGCGGTCATAACCATTACCAATACCACCGAAACCGGCTTTGACCTGCCCGATACCTGGTGTGTAAGCAGCGGACCCATTAACTTGGCTAACTACACTACCATTGGCGGCGGTGCCTACTCTTTGGTTACCAGCCCCGAAATACCGCTTGCAGGCAACCTGTTTATCCCGCAAAACGGACAAGGCTTGGTAGGTATTACCTACACGCCCGCACCTAACGGCTGCGGTACACCCAAAACCGAGTTCATCCAGATTATTGACCAATTGAACGTTGATATTCTTGAACCCGGCGATCCGTTCTGTCTCAATGGTGCAGTGGTAGATCTGAATGTTTCTACAACGGTATCTATACCGTACCCGCAAGGAACGGTAGTTACTTATATACCCAACACTACTATTACCATTCCAGCCGGAACTACGGTATTGTATAGTGTGGGTTCACAAGTACGCTATGTAAATGCCAGCACATTCATTGAAGGTGTTTCACAAAGTGTACCTGCCGGAACGGTAAGAAGCCACGGCCCGGGCACGCCGGTAACCTATCCCAGCGCTACCATGGTAACGTTGGTTAACGGCTCAAGCATTACCTATACCGGTGTAACGGTGGTTAACTCATCGGCAACCGGTTACTGGTATGGCGTAGGTATAACCGATGCCATTCAGGGTCTCTTTAACCCGTCTATTGCCGGCTTAGGTACACATACTATAACCTATGTTGTAAACAACAACGGCTGCCCGGCTCAGGCTACTGAAACCATTATTGTGGGCGATGTTGTAGCGCCTACCTTTACCGTATGCCCTGCAAACGTAAATGTAAACACAACATCTTGTTCGGGATTTGTAGGCGTTCCTAACCCCGTAGTTGCTGACAATTGCAACGGTATTGACCATGTTGATTTTGTAGCAATACATACAGCAGGCGTGTTCCCCGGTGGCGTACCGCCCGGAGTAGGTACCTCTATTAATGCCGGAGTTATGTTCCCCATCGGATTTGGACCCAACCCGTTGTTATTGTTCCCCAGCAGTGCAGCAAGCGGTGTTTATCCGGTTGGTACGACTACCATTACCTGGACAGTTGTTGACCTTGCCGGCAACTCAGCAACCTGCAGCACCAATATTATTGTAACCGATAACCAGGCGCCGGGTATTTTCTGTCCGGCAAATGTAACGGTAAATGCAGCTCCCGGTCAATGTTCTGCTACTGTAACAGCGCAGGCACCATTTACTTCCGATAACTGCGGCGTTTACTCGGTTAGCTTTACTGCAGTAAACACTACCGATACCGGAGGCGATCCCGTATCTCCGCCGGTTGCCTTTGACCCCAACGGCGCAGCGCCAAACAGCGGAGCACCCGGTACTGTAAGCGCTAACGGTACGTATCCGGGTGGCGTATCGGTAGTTACCTGGACGGTTACCGATGCCAGTGGTAATACAGCAACCTGCAGCTATACGGTTACCGTTAACGATAATCAGGCGCCACAGTTTGTGGTTTGCCCGCAAAACATAACGGTAAACACGGCCGTAGGTCCTCCGGGTCAGTTGTTCTGCTCTGCCATTGTAACATGGGATCTTCCACTTGTGAGCGATAATTGTAGCGCCAGTGTAAGCCAATCTGTAATTAATGCTTATCAGCAGGCACAAACTACGCTTACAGCAGCTCAGGCAGCCTTACTAACTGCTTCAAATAACCTGCAGGCAGCTATTAACGTGCTTACTGCTGCGCAAACCAACTTGGCAGCAAACCCGACCAACCCCATACTTGCCGCAGCAGTACTTACCGCACAGACTAACGTAAATGCGGCACAGGCAGCATTTAACCTGGTATTTGCATCTTATACTACGGCGCTCAACAACTTCCTGGCAGCTCAGGCAGCCCTGAACAGCGCACAAAATGCGGCAGACCTTGTGCTTACCAGCAATTACCAGCCGGGCGATGAGTTCCCCGAAGGTACCACCACCGTTGTTTATACCGTTACCGATGCCGCAGGAAATACTGCTACCTGCAGCTTTACCGTAACAGTAGTAGATAACCAGGCACCCACGCTCACTTGTCCGCCCAACGTAACTGCCGGCAGCATTTTTGGTCAGTGTTTTGGTTATGCAGTAGTCGGCTTGCCCACCAACTTGTCTGATAACTGTGGTATTACGCAGGATCCGATGAACAGTTATAACTGGGGTCATAACGCCAGCGATATTTACCCCGTAGGTGTTACTACTGTTGTTTGGTCTGTGGTAGATATTAATGGCAATACCGGTACGTGCAGCATGACTGTTACCATTAATGATACCCAAGCGCCGACAATTATCTGTCCCGAAGACCCGGCCGTGGCGGAAGAAACCGATGACTATGACTACTTTGTACCGGCATCGCCCGGCTTGTGTAGCGCTCCGGTAACCATTGCACCGCTTATTGCTTCCGACAACTGTGGCGTACAAAGTATTACCAACAGCTTTAACAATACTTCAAACGCAACGGGTATCTACCCGGTAGGTACAACTGTGGTAGTATGGACTGTTACCGATATTAACGGAAACACTTCAACCTGCCAAACCATTGTGGTAGTTGTTGATAATCAAAGCCCCACCATCAATTGTCAGGCTCCAGCACCGGTATGTACTGCCGATTGCACCATTAACGCAACCGGCCAGTTTGTTACCGTTCCGGTGCCCACCTACATTGACAACTGCCAGATTGTATCCATAACCAACAGCTTCAATGGAACAGCCGATGCTTCGGGCGTTTACCCCATTGGTACTACCTTTGTAGTTTGGACCATTGTTGATGCAAGCGGCAATCCGGCAAGTTGCACCATACCTGTTGTGGTGAATGCTTGCTGTCAGGCCAATGCAGGTACGCTTACGGTATCGGGTGGTTTGTGTCCGTTCGATCCGGTTATCGCATCTGCTACCGGTTTCGCCACTTCGTCAACAGTATGTTCTGCCACGCCCGATACTTACAGCCATGCTTATGTTGTTGTAGATAATGCTACCGGCTTAATTGTTGCCATCAGCACCTCGGGTAACTTTACTACTTTGGGCAGCGGTTTGCCGGCGGGCAACTACACCGTGTACAGCTACAGTGCAAGAACTGCCAACCCGCCCGTGCCTGCACCAGCTATTGGCGGAACCATTGCAGCTATTGGCAGCACCAGCGCAGGTTGTTACGATGTATCGGGCGGCATTGGATTTACAGTACCAGACGCATTCCCCGAAAACCCGCTGGTAAGCAGTTTGTATCAGGGAGATGGCGTTGTACCTACCTTCTATAATGTGGTTCAACTTGAGGTAACCGGTGGTACGCAGCCTTACGGATATCAATGGACTGGTTTAAGCGGCTATGTACAATATGCAGTAAATGAAAACCCGACTAACACCGGCGTAATTATTACTGTTGTCTATGCCGATAACGCTACCTGGAACTTAGTAGTTACCGATGCAAACGGTTGTACCGATGAGGCGCTTGAGTTTGATAACGTACCTGATGTAGATCCTTCTGCCTTGGTTGACATTTATGATTACACCATTGCATCAAGCGCAAGCAACGCTGCAAACGGTTCAGTAACTATTTACGTAGAAGGTGGCACTCCTTGCGGAACAGGTAATAACCAATACACCTACGAATGGTCTGGCCCGTCTAACTGGACGAGCGCATTACCCGGCCCTGTAACCGGCGGTGCATCTTATACCCTTACTAACTTGCCTTCGGGTTGGTACACTGTAGTGGTAACAGATTGCAGCGGACAGGAAACCGTAGGCTGGTATTGGGTGCCCAAACAAATCCGTGGGCGTGGTAAACTTGCCGATGGCGAATCTTTGATTGCCTACCCCAACCCGTTTGATAACCAAACTACCATTGAATTTGCATCTGCCGTATCTGGCAATGCATCACTGATAGTGTACTCATTAGATGGTAAGGAAGTAGGCTCGCTCTTCAAAGGTCAGGTTGAAGCTGATGAAGTGTATAGTGTTGAGTTTAATGCCAAGCATTTACCCGCAGGTATGTATATTGCAGAACTTACATCTGCCGACGGTAGTAAAGTACGTTACAAATTACTGCTTAACGGTAAATAAGCTCGCAGCTTAACACTGCGTATAAGTAAAAGGGCAGCCCGGGTAACAACCGGGTTGCCCTTTTCTTATTCTAATAGGAAGAAACCTATAGGAGTAATCTATTTACACGGTTTTATCCTTTTTGGAACTAATGGATAAGCCGGCCAAAAAGAAAAAGCGGCACCTGTTGTTACAGATGCCGCTTTTGGCTTTGGGATGAGAGAGTATAAAAGGAATTATCTTGAAACGGTATTTGCAGAAGTTGTGTTGCTAACGGCAGTATTGGTTTGGGAAGACCATGTATTAACCGAAGACATAAGCACTGCGGGCATGTTTTGGGTTATCAGAGCCGTTAACCTGTTTGGAGTTAAAGGTTATCCTCTGCCTCTTGTGGTGGTATTGCCGGTAATGAAAGTTGCCTCGTTTGACCAGGTATTTACCGAAGAAGTAAGCTGCGGAATAATTTGCGGTATAACCTGCAGGGTAGCCGCCTCGGTTTGGGGCACTCTGTTGTTTCCGCCGGTAATGTTGGTTTGTTGTTGCTGGGTTAAGGCGAATTGCTGAAAGGTATTAAAGCTGTTCATGGTGTGGTTATTTAGAGCGGTAAAAGTTAAAATTGAATTGTTTTTGTTGATTTGTTTTTTAGACGAAGGAAATAAAAGTTGGTTACCGGAATTTTAGGGGTTGTGAAAAAAGAAGGTCATTGGGATGGGAAAATTTGTTCAAGAAATGTTTTTCTTGGTATTCCTGACTTTTGGAACATACAGATGATGTGTTTTGTGGTTTGTATATGCAAGGTTATCAGCATTTTGGTTAAGTTGATATTTGCTAATATGTTGTTTGCAATTTGGCGGAGCCGGTACGGAAAAGATACACTTTTGTTTAAAGCTTGCCGCTTTTACCCTTCAGTATTGGTGGTAGTGAGGCGTTTTGGGTATAAATTGCTTGTAAAACCGTGTATTCGGAGGGCAAAGAAAAAGCGGCACCTGTTGTTACAGATGCCGCTTTTGGCTTTAGAGAAAGGGGGTATAAGAGGAACTATCTTGAAACGGTATTTTCAGAAGTTGTGTTGCTAACGGCAGTATTGGTTTCGGAAGACCAGGTATTAACCGAAGACATAAGCACTGCGGGCATGTTTTGGGTTATCAGAGCCGTTAACCTGTTTGGAGTTAAAGGTTATCCTCTGCCTCTTGTGGTGGTATTGCCGGTGATGAAGGCTGCCTCGTTTGACCAGGTATTTACCGAAGAGGTAAGTTGCGGAATAATTTGCGGTATAACCTGCAGGGTAGCCGCCTCGGTTTGGGGCACTCTGTTGTTGCCACCGGTAATGTTGTTTTGTTGTTGCTGGGATAAGGAGAACTGAAGGAAGCTGTCGATGCGGTTCATTGTGCAAGAATTTAATTGTATGAATGGGTTTTGTTTAATTTGCAAGACAGTAAGGGTGTTGAGCGCTTTGTGCGATGCAAAGTTACGGCGTTGCAATTAAATGACAAAACTTTTTGCGTTTTTGCAGTCAAGTGCTAAAAAAGTAGCGCCAATTTTTGATGAAACCGCCCTTAATAGACCATGAATAAGAAGGATAAAAAAAGAAAAATTTTTAAAATTAAACAATTAAATCTTTGTAAAACACTGTTAATAAGTCATATAAAGATGCGCAGAAGAAGTGCATGTTTATTTTTAATAAAATTTAACTTGTTACGAAAAATGCAACATTTTTGTTTATAGCTTGATGCATTTAAATTGTTGGGTTTACCAACTTATAAGCTGCCTCCTTTGGTAGCTGTTTTCATAAAGCAATTTTGGGGTGTTTCGGGCATAGTAAAACACATTGCGTATGTGCAAGTAAAAAGTAGAAGGCAGCGTTTTGAAGGCAAGGCAACCCAATGAAGAGTTGCACAATACACTGCCTGTCTGGCGCAACAAACCCGATGATTTGGCAGCAACAAATTCTTGTTCGGCAATATAACAATAGAAATACAGACAGGCAGGTGAGCCGGCCATACAGTATGGGTGTGGTTACCCTGTTGCTGTTTTTACAATACTAATTGTTGCCGGGGTTTGGCAACGGGCGGCGGTAAAGCACCTTTTCCAAATCGGCAACAATACCCGGGTCGCTGGGGCGTTTGGCGTTGCTGTCGGCTATTATGCCATCGGCATCTATAATAAGGTAGCGGGGTACCCCTTTAATGTTGTAGGTTTTACCTGTTTCTGAGGTAAGGCCGTTGGCAAAAAGGTGCAGGGTGCTATCGGGGGTAAAAAGCAGGGTGTTGTGCAGGTAGTGCTCCCAGTCCATCGGGTTATCATCTACCGAAATATAGACAAAGGCAATGTCTTTACCTTTAAACTTGTCTTTCAACTGTTCAGAGTACCCCATTTCTCTCACACAAGGGCCGCACCATGTAGCCCAGAAATCTAAGTACAACACTTTTCCTTTGAGTTGTTGCAGGGTAATGGTATCGCCGGCCAGGTTCATGAGCGAAAAATCGGGTGCTTTTTGCCCGGCGCAGGTTCTAAAAGCGCGGTCGTAAATTTCGGTAACGGCTTGGGTATAGTTGGCAAAAGGGCAGGCAACAAGGTATTCGTCAAATTTGGCGGCAATATTTTCTACTTTACCGTAGGTGCAGGCATCGGTAATGCAAATGCCCTGCACATAATACAGTGCCTTGCCCGTTAGCATGGTTTTGGCAAACTCGTACTTATCGGCATAAAAATTATCGGTGTTATAGTCTGCCCTTTCAATGGTTTTAGAAAATCGGTTTGATATAAATTTAAGTAAATAATCGGTATAAATACTTAGCTGCATGGCTTCCTGATTTTGCAGGTCCACTTCATTCATAAAGGCGTAATAATCGGGCGGAAGGTTGGCGGGGGTAAGTTCGCTGCTGTTAAGGCTATGCGCAAAAGGGTAGTCTAAAAGGGCATTTGCCCATTCAACGTTGGTTTGGGTTTTTACAAAGTTTTCGCACACCTGAGACAGGTTGCCTTTTACTTTATAATCGGCTACAAGTTGCAATTTTTGTTTTCGTACAGCCTCAACGTAGGCTATAAAGTCGGTCGGTTCCAGATCGGTCATTTTTTGGGTAAGCAGGCTTCTTTGGGCGGCGGTGTTAAATTTTCGGAAATACTCGGCGGTAAGGCGGCAGTGGTCGGCGCCGCGCCCGTCAAATTTTACCGTATTCGCCATATCCAATGCATTTACAGTAACCTGCACGTTGTCGCCCGGGTGCAGGAAAACCGGCACACTGTTATTGGCATGAAAAAGCTGGGCGAAAGCGGGCGATTTGAGTGGCAACTGTATCATAAATTTGCCCGATGAATCTATTTTGGAGGCATAGCCTACAATTTTTCCGCTAATGGGGTTTTCTGCCATGTCAATGCTGATGAGTATGTTTTTAGCCTGCGCAACAGTACCCCATACTGTAACAACCTGCTGCGTTTGTGGCGTTTGCGATAAAGCAGTCAACGCCGGAAAAACCTGCTGCAATGCCAGCAACAACAACAAAACATGGAAAGGGCGATGCAAAAAATGCAACATTTGGTAAAAGGTAATTAGATGGGTGACCAAAAAAAGCAGATAGCATAACACAAAAACCACGTCACCGGTTGAGAACAACCCGATGTGGAGTTATTAAAAACTACCTGCTGCAATAAATGGAGGAGTGGTGTAAATTTTGCTTTAGTGTAAACGAAGGGAAATATTTTTTAGTGTGTGGGTGTTTTGAAAAACTGCCCTTTGCTGCCTGCCTTATGGCAGAGGCAAAAAATAGCCCCGATGCTTTACAACACCGGGGGCTTTATTTGAAAAACAGCGCTGTTTAAAACTGCCGGTATAAGAAAGCCGGTATGTTGTTAAAAGACGGAATTAACTTATGGTTCAGGCAGACGAGGCGTTAAATCAGGGTTTTACAGGTATGGTACTTAGCAGGGTAATATTTTGCAGGTTGCTGTAATCGTACTGGTACAATCCGTTGCTGCCAATCATAAGCAATACCTGATTATAAGGTATTACATCAAAGGCGTTAATATTGTCGTAGTGGGCAAGTTGGTGTTGGTCAATGGTATAAACATCGGTGGCATTGTAGATTTTGAGGCCGGCATCGCCGTCGCAAATAAACAAGGTGCCATTGTCAATGCCCAGGCCGTGCGGGTTGGTCATGGGGTAAGTTTTTACCAATTGCGGGTTGGTAAGGGTGCTAATGTCCAATACATCCAATTCGTTGGTAAAACCCTGGCAGGGTGTGCCGGAGCGCAAGGTTACATAGGCATAGTTCCCTTCGGCTACTACGGGGTCGCAACTGGTTATGTGGGCAAACTGGCTAACATAAGACGGGTTGGCGGGGTTTACCAAATCATAAACAAACATACCCGTTTGCGAACCAATTAACAGGTGGTTGCGGAAGGGGAAAATGGTTTCAATATTCCACCCTATATAAGTAGTAGTGGTAAGCTGGGGTTGTGTGGGGTTGCTTAGGTAATAGGTTTGCAGGTTATTGGGAGTAACTATATAAAGGTAATCGCTGGCAAGGGTAAAGCGTGCCATAGAGCCGCCCACGCCGTTGGAGGGAGCGTTGTTGGCGCCGCCCGATGTTGGAGCGCCGCCACCGATGCTGTTATCGGTCATTCCGCCGGCTTCGGCAACATCGTTGTAGAGGTAAGGCATGGGATACACCTGGTTACAGTCATACACTTCGGTGCGTTCTACCTCGTTATAACCTGTAACAATGCCCAGGTTGGGGTCGGTGGGGTAAATATCGGTAAAAGCGTTTTCGGTTCGCGAAAGCAGGGTCGCATTTTCGGGGTTGCTAATGTCTATGGCCAATAAATCGGTATAGCTATCGGCATATAACACGTTGTTTTTAACCGCCATATCAATATTTCCGGGTATTTCAATAAATGCTACATTTTGCGGGCTGGCGGGGTTGCTGTTGTCAATAACATGTAAGCCTTCGTTGCGCTCATTAATAAGCAGGTAAGGGGCTTTAAAATAGATTTTACCCGGTTGTTTCAACTCGCGCCCGGCTGTAACCACAAGCGGTTGCCGCAGTTCTGCAAATGAAAGATACACCGGCTCGTAAGCCATATAGGTGTAGGTTTGCTCGCATTTATCGGTGCAGGAGGTGGTGGCTGCCAGTAAAAACGCAAGCACAGCCAAGGCGGAGGTAAAAAAGAACGATAGTTTTTTCATGATGAGCAAAGTTTAAAACGGGGTAAAATTCTGGTTTACACTAATCCTGTAATAAAAACGGAATTGGCTGCCCCAATGGTTGCCTTGCCGTGCAGTATTTACCCGAAAATTGTGCTTCGGGCCGAAAATAGCCTTATTTTTGTCCGATGAAAGACAACATCCGCAACACCCTCCATCAAATACCGCCCGATGAGCACCGGCGCGGCATGGCGGCTGTGGTGGTGGCATCGGTATTATGGAGCACAGGCGGTTTGTTTATAAAACTGCTCCCGTTTTCGGCCTTTACCATTTTATTTTACCGTTCCTTTTGCGCTGCCTTGGTTTTTGGTGTGGTTTACAGAAAAGAGGTACTAAAGGTAAACCGGCTCAGCTTGCTGGCATCGGGGTTTTATGCTTTATTGCTCATTAGTTTTGTATCGGCAACTAAAATGACCACCGCCGCCAATGCCATATTTTTGCAATACACCGCTCCGGTATATGTATTGCTGGCCGAGCCGTGGTTATTCGGATTGCGGCTGCAGAGAATAAATATAATAACCATTATTATATGTATTGCCGGCATGGCGCTGTTTTTTTCAGACAACCTGCAGGGCGGCGGCGGCTGGGGTAATATTATTGCCCTTGTTTCGGGGGTGTTTTTGGCGGGTTTGCTGCTGGCACAGCGCCTTAACGACAGAAGCCATTATACGGCAGCCATTTTTTGGGGTAATATACTGGTAATGGCAGCAGGGTTTATATCATTTGTGCAGGCGCCACTGCCCACACTTGCACAGGCAGGTATGCTGGCATTTTTGGGCTTTGTACAAATTGGATTGGGTTACCTGCTGTTTACCTACGGACTAAAATACACCCTTGCCATTGAAAGTGCCCTTATTGCAATGATTGAACCGGTTCTAAACCCTATTTGGGTTTGGATTGGCTATGGCGAACAACCATCGGGGCAGGCATTATGCGGCGGACTTATTATTATTACTGCCCTCAGCATTCGCATAGTTATTACCGAAAGGGCTAACCGGAAGGCTTTCCGAAACCTATAGGCACAAAAAAACAGCGCCCGGTTAAAGCGCTGCTTTCTGTTTCCGATAAAAACAAGCATAAGTTGTTGCCATTGCCTGTTTACCATTTTTCTGTTGGGTGGTTGCCTTTCGGCACAAAAAAGAATGTAGTTGTTGGGTAAGGGGGTATAAAAAGGGGTAAGGGTTAGTTGTTTGGGTTAAGGGTGTAGCCATTGGCAATTGTTGTAAAACAGAGGGTTTAATACGGGTGGTTAAGGGGTAGGGTATAAGTTGTTTGGGTTAATAAGGGGTAGCCACTGTAAGTTTGAAAAGAATGCAGTTCTTTAAAAGAGTTTTTGTAACAATTACCAGAGTTTGGGTTGTGCGGTGCCGGTTACTGTCCAGGTGTTTACCGATGAAGTAAGCGTACCGTTAGAGGTGGTAACAACCACCGGGTATCGTGGCAGGGCGTTTCCGCCGGTTACTTGTTGCTGTGCTTCTTTGCTTAGCGCAAATTGGGCAAATGCTGTTGTGTTGTTCATGATAAAAGAATTTAGTTGTTTGTGGGTTATTATCGAGCGTTTTGCTACTCCAATTCTTTGGGCAATGCCTGCTTTTTGAATTGTTTGACGATGTAAAGGTAGAATTTTTACACAGAACTGACAAATTTATTGACCACTTTTGCAACTGCATATAAAAAAAACAGTTCCGAAATTTGTGTTTTCCACTTTTATTTATGCAAACAAATAGAAATCTGTCATCTTTAAAATAGTTGATTATAACAATAATTATTTTGTAAAAACCCTATAATGTGAAAGTTAAATAGTAAAATAAATTTTAACAATATGGTATAGCGCATACTATTGTGCTACGAAACTATTGTAAAAAGGTTGCATTGCTTGATGATATATAAAAAGTGGATTGCCAAATTATCAAAAATGGTGCCAAAAATTATTTTTTTGCCCGCCCCCGCCTATCTTGAACAGCAAGTTGCAATGTTCTAAATTAAAACATTACGTATAATACTTTGTGTGCTTTATGTTTGCTGCTAAACAAAAAAGTAATAGATAAAAATATAGCACTGTGTAAATATAAATCAGGTATGTTTATACTTATTCGGGTTACAGACAGCTATTCATTTCGCAGGTCAGGCATTTTTTTAACAAGTTGATGTAAGTGCCAAATACCTACCTGCTTCCAATCACATTGTGCGGCTGTGCGTTTAAACTGTTTTAATGTTATGCTGTACCAACATGCAGCCATACACACTAAAGGGTTTTGTTTGTACTGTGTTTAATATAACCTGAAGAGAGGCACCTGTTTCAATACAATATAAATGAGTACACATGAAATAAATAACCCACACACACAACAACTGCCCTTCTGAAAACAAGCGACAAGAAAACAGGTGCGGGTGCTTGTATTGCAGGTTTAATAACTATTTTAGGGCGGGGGGTAACTGTTTGTTGCTTTTGGGTAAAGCGCAAAGGGGTAAAACTGGGTGGCAGTAACCAATAGTGCAAAAATAGTAGGTGCCTATTTGCTTTTTGTGCTTGTTGGGGCAAATCAAGGCCAAGCAAATAGTCAAGTATTGTAAGAAACGAAACAAGTTGTTTAGTATTTCGTAGTAAGTGTTTTCTTGTGTAAATATATGAATTTACAGGAAAGTAATTCAAAATAAATTAAGTATATTTGTGTTTTTTATAGTTTTGATTAACAGGTATTAATATTGATATTTTGTTCAGGAGTGTATAAGGTTTAAGATTATAAGGCAGGGCAAATGTGTGCAAACTTGTTGCTGTAAAATATGTATATATGTGTTTGCGTAATGAGCAAGTTTATTGTTAAACTGATTGTAAGCAGCTCAAAAAAGTAAAGACACCATAAAATTGTCATAATTTTGCAACAAGTTTTTGTTGGCACTAAACCCTTAAACGCCCCTAAACTTAAACAGCTAAATTTTGTAAAGAATGAGTTTGTCTGCATTTACCAATTGCCATCATTGTTTTGAGTCATGTTATGTATCTGTAATTAAATCTGGCAAATAACTGAGCCTGTTTTTTAACCGGCAAACAACAAAGTTAAAGCGAAAACTAGCAAATTTAAAACATTAATTAAACCAAATAATTAAATTCACATGAAATTTGTTTTATCTGTCTTTTCAGCAGTTAATCGGGTATGCAATTCAAGTTGGGTTTATTTTGTGATTGGGTTTGTGGTTGTGTTATTCGCACAACAAACCCATGCACAAAGTATCTGTACCCCGTCTACGTTGGTTAGTTGGAATATGGATGCCTGCGGCTCCAGCTATTCCAGCTATTCAGAGTTTACCGCCACTTATCCAACAACTTCTTGTTCGGGAGTGAGCGCTTCTACCGTGTACCGCAGCAGCCCATCTACCTATACACACTCTTGTGTAACAGGTGCAAATGGTTCTAGCGCGGCAATGTGTGTTTCGGGATCTTCCTACAGCACCTATCCTTCCGGTTCGTCTCATAGGGTAAAGTTTAATGTAACCATTAACACAACTACACAAAGGCAATTAACCGCTTTAAAATTCTATGCCAAAAGCCCTACTGTTGCAACTACCTTATCGGGTAGCAGTAACAACAACAACTATTTGCAAAAGTATGGTATCAGAATTTATAAGGGTAGTACTTTAGTTTATGAAAGTTCTAATTTAAGCCTTACTACTTCATGGCAATTGCAAACTATTAATCTTAGCAATGACCCCGATTTTTTGTTTTCAAGCAATTCTACCTTTTATTTTGAACTGGTAGCTTATAAACCTATAGGAAATTGGTATTCTACAAGTGTTTGGGATATAGACCAAATAACCGTTGAAGGTTGTTGCTCGGCACCGGTAAATTGTAATGATATTACCGGCGGAACCATAGGCAGCAACCAAACTATTTGTACCGGTGGCGACCCGGCAGTTATAAACACTGTAAGTGCTGCCACAACCTCTTTCAGTGGTGGGGTTAAGTATATATGGTTGAAATACGTAGGCGCATCGGCACCCTCCGACCTATCGCTGGCAACCACAATTAGCGGAGCAACCGGTGCAACGTATGACCCTCCTGCCGGCAGCGTAACTTCTACTACATGGTTTCGCCGTTGTGCAGCGCCCAATAGCTCCTCTTGTACCGTTTACAACGGCGAAAGTAACTGGGTGAGTGTAAGTGTTACTTCCTGCACAAATACCTGCAGCAATATAACCAACCTCTATCAGGTAACAAGCACCAACGATAACTGCGGTACAAGCTGTGGTTCTTATATGTTGTTGCTGCCCAATAACGGCGGCTGTTTTGTTGCTAACAGTGTTTATTTAACAGAGTATAACAACGGTACTGCTACTTTGCAAGGTACTGCCACAAACGGCAGCGGAACTGTAGCCACCATAAACGTAAACCTAACCGGAAAAACCTGTACCGGAGTTCCTTACTACGCGCTTTGTATTAACAGTGGCGGAGGCAGTTGGTGCTATTATTCGGGCATGTCGGGTACTATTGCTTTAAGTGGCTCAACCACGCTCAATATCAATACTTATATGCACCCGTTCCAAATGGGCAATGGTGCCAACCTGCAAGAAACACTCTTTGGCGCTTCGGGTTGGTTTACCGTAAACGGTTCTACCGGCAATATCGGAGACTTTAACTTCAGGTTAACTTCGGTTGCTGCAATTTCGGCTGCTGCCAACAGCACCTGCACCGCAACAACCAGCAATATTACCTTAAGCGTATCGGGCGGACGCCCAGCTTACACCTATGCTTGGAGCAATGGCGCAACTACTCAAAATTTGAGCAATGTGGCAAACGGAACCTACACCGTTACCGTTACCGATGCCAATGGTTGTACAACAACTGCATCAGCAGTTGCCAACTGCGGCCCTAACTGCAACGATATAACCGGCGGAACTATTGGCAGCAACCAAACCATTTGCAGCACAACAGCAGACCCCACTGCCATAAACAGTGTTATCAATGCCGCCTCTACCTACAGCGGAGGGGTTAAATACATCTGGAAACAATTTGTTGGTGCTGCTGCTCCTTCAAGTAGTACCGCATCCGGTGTTACCACCATTAGCGGTGCAACCGGTGCTTCTTACGACCCACCGGCCGGCAGTGTAACGGCTAAAACATGGTTCCGCCGATGTGCAGCACCAAACGATGCTTCTTGTACTGCCTACAACGGCGAAAGCAATTGGGTTTCCATAGATGTAGTTGCCATTTCATCGGGAATTACAGGACCCAATTCAATTTGTGCTTTGGAAAGTGCCCTTTTCCAAGCTCAAAATCCCGATGCTTCCTGTACCTATACCTGGAACTTTGGCACCACCGCAACTCCGCAAACTGCAACCGGAACCAGTGCTACTACACAATTTGGTACTGCCGCGGTAGGAACAACCCAAACCGTTACCCTTACTGTAAGTAAAAATGGATGTACTGCTTCTTACACCAAAAGCGTTTCGGTTACTCCCGAAGTATTTGCCAATGCCGGACCCGATAAAGAAATTTGCCAGGGCGGGTACACTCAAATTGGCGGCAGCCCCGCCGGCCCGGGTGGCGCAACTTTTACATGGACACCCAACACCTACTTAAACAGCAACACCGTTGCCAATCCTATTGCAAGCCCCCCTGTTACTACCACTTACACACTAACCACTACCTTAAACGGTTGTGTTCGTACAGATCAGGTTACAGTTGTGGTTAACGTTGCATTGAACCCAACTGCCAATGCCGGCGGAAACCAAACCGTTTGCAGCGGGCAAAGCATTCAAATTGGCGGAAACCCAACCAGTACATCTTCAAATGTAACTTATGTTTGGAGCCCCGCCAACAGCTTAAGCAATGCATATGCTGCAAACCCGATTGCTTATCCTACCACTCTAACTACCTATACAGTTTCGGTTACCAATGCACAAGGCTGTATGGCTACTTCTTCAACCGTTATAACTGTAACAACTTGCGCCCAACCTACCCTTACCATTAACGACATTACCGTTACCGAAGGCGTTAACCCCACGGCTACGTTGCAAATCTGTACTTCGGTAATATCTTCGTCGGCTATTACGGTAACCTATACCACCTCAAACGGTACAGCCAATGCCGGCAGCGATTACACCGCCACCATGGCAGTAGCAACCATACCCGCCGGACAAACGTGTGTAAACGTTACCATACCTATTATAGATGACAACATTAACGAACCTACCGAAACCTTTACGGTAAACCTTACCAACCCCAACAACGCTACCATAGCCGACCCGCAGGGCGTAGTTACTATTTTGGATACGGATACACCGCCATGCTTGGTTAGTATTCAGATAACTGGTAAAGCCTGCAACAACAATGGTACGCCATCTAACCCCAATGACGATACATACACCTTTGTTTTAACCGTTACCGGTGCAGGCACAGGTTCAACATGGTCGGGCTCGTTCAACAATGCAGCTTTGGGCGTTTACCAATTTGGTCCTACTCTGTACAACACACCTGTTCCTATGGGGCCATTCCCGGCAGGGCCGTTCACCGGCGGGCCATCTGTGCCGCCGCTTTACTTCCCCAACGGTTTAGACATTACCATAAACGTAAATGATACTGCCAATCCTGCTTGTGCAGCCAATACAATAGTAACCTCGCCCGGACCCTGCTCAAACGTAATACCCACCTTAACCATTAATGATATTACGGTAAACGAAAACGCAGGTACTGCCACGCTGCAAATATGCACATCCGGTGTAAGTGGTTCACCTATTACCGTACAATATGTTACCAGCAACAGTAGCGCTATTGCCGGCAGCGATTATACCACTACCAGCGGAACGGCTACCATTCCTGCCGGACAAACGTGTGTAAACGTTACCATACCTATTATAGACGATAACATAAACGAACCTACCGAAACCTTTACGGTAAACCTTACCAACCCCAACAACGCTACCATAGCCGACCCGCAGGGCGTAGTTACCATTTTAGATAACGATGTTGCCCCGCAACCTACCCTTACCATTAACGACATTACCGTTACCGAAGGGGTTAACCCCACGGCTACGTTGCAAATCTGTACTTCGGTAATATCTTCGTCGGCTATTACGGTAACCTATACCACCTCAAACGGTACAGCCAATGCCGGCAGCGATTACACCGCCACCATGGCAGTAGCAACCATACCCGCCGGACAAACGTGTGTAAACGTTACCATACCTATTATAGACGATAACATAAACGAACCTACCGAAACCTTTACGGTAAACCTTACCAACCCCACCAACGCTACCATAGCCGACCCGCAGGGCGTAGTTACCATTTTAGATAACGATGTTGCCCCGCAACCTACCCTTACCATTAACGACATTACCGTTACCGAAGGCGTTAACCCCACGGCTACGTTGCAAATCTGTACTTCGGTAATATCTTCGTCGGCTATTACGGTAACCTATACCACCTCAAACGGTACAGCCAATGCCGGCAGCGATTACACCGCCACCATGGCAGTAGCAACCATACCCGCCGGACAAACATGTGTTACCATTACCATACCTATTATAAACGACAACATAAACGAACCTACCGAAACCTTTACGGTAAACCTTACCAACCCCACCAACGCTACCATAGCCGACCCGCAGGGCGTAGTTACCATTTTAGATAACGATGTGGTAACTTGCGATAACGTAACTTTTGCCGGAGGCATTGGTTATGACGAAAGCGGTGTTTCGCCCTTTGATCCTTCCAATATTGTGCAAACTGCTGCTGCTTCGGGCGGTTCGGGTACGTTGGAGTATAAATGGCAACAAAGCACCAACGGTACCACCTGGACCGATATTAGCGGTGCTACCGGCATGACCTATGACCCGGGTGTTATTACCCAAACCACGCAATACCGCCGTTGTGTAAAAAGAAGCAATTGCACAGTATGGCTTAATTCTAACGTGGTTGTTAAAACAGTTACTGCTGCAACGCTGCCTAAGTTAAATATTAATGATGTTACCGTAATTGAAAATGCCGGCACCGCTATTTTACAGGTTTGTGCATCGGAAACAAGCGTATCGGGCATTACTTTTACCTACACAACGGTAAACGGCAGCGCTACATCGGGGGCAGATTACACAACTACCACTGCATCGGCCACAATTCCGGCAGGTCAAACTTGTGTTAACATTTCGGTTCCTATTATTGATGATACAACAGCCGAACCTACCGAAACATTTCTGGTAAACCTGAGCAGCCCAACCGGCGCCACCATTCAAGATGGGCAAGGCGTGGTTACCATTTTGGATAATGACAGCACTTCTACTTGCGACAATGTTACCAATCCGGGCAGCATTGGCTACTACCAATCGGGCTGTGCGCCGCTCGACCCATCGGAAATTATTGAAATTGCAGCGCCTACAGGTGGAAGCGGTGCTCTTGAGTATGTATGGCAATCAAGCGCCAACAACTGGCTATGGACCAATATTAGCGGCGCTACGGCCTCTTCTTATGACCCCGGGCCGGTTACTGCTTCTACTTTCTATCGTCGGGGTGTGCGCCGCTTGGGTTGTACCGCTTTTCAGTACACTAACTCTGTATTGAAAGAGGTAACGGGCCCGTGCAGTACTACCTGCGATAACGTAACTTTTGCCGGCAATATTGGTTACGATGAAAGTGGCGTTTCGCCCTTTGACCCGGCCAATATGGTAGAAACCGTAATGCCTTCGGGTGGTTCGGGCACTTTTGAGTATAAATGGCAGCAAAGCACCAACGGTACCACCTGGACCGATATTAGTGGTGCTACCGGCATGACTTACAACCCGGGTGTTATTACCCAAACCACACAATACCGCCGTTGTATAAGAAGAGCCAACTGTACTATTTGGGTTAATTCTAACGTGGTTATTAAAACTGTGGTGCCCAGTGTTGATTGTAACGATATTACCGGTGGCGCTATAGGCAGCAACCAAACCATTTGCAGCGGCGGCGACCCGGCAGCTATTACCAGCCTTAGCCCGGCAACCACTTCTTATGCAGGCGGCGTAAAATATGTATGGATGTGCTATGTAGGTGCTAACCCGCCCGTATCTATGAACGATGCCACCTTGGTTGCAGGTGCTACCGCAGCTAGCTACGACCCGCCCGCAGGCAGTGTAACCGCTAAAAAATGGTTCCGCCGTTGTGCAGCGGTAAATGATGCTTCTTGTACTACCTACCCCGCCGAAACCGAATGGATTTATGTAGATGTAACCACTTGTACCACAAACTGTACCGATATTACCGGCGGTTCAATAGGCTACAGCCAAACTATTTGCACCAGCGGCGACCCCGCAGCTTTTGTAAGCATTTCGCCTGCAACCACTACCTTTGCCGGTGGGGTAAAATACCAGTGGTTTAAGTATGTTGGTGCTACTGCTCCCGCAAGTACCTCGCTTGCTACCGCTATTGCCGGCGCAACCGGTGCCACCTACGATGCTCCTGCCGGTAGCGTAACCTCCAAATCCTGGTTCCGCCGTTGTGCAGCCCCAAACAGCTCTTCCTGTACCGTTTATTACGGAGAAACCGAATGGATATTTGTAGAAACAACTACCTGCGGCGGTACCTGCAACAATGTAACCGATGCCGGACAAATTGGTTACTATGAAGCTAAATGTGCTCCGTTTGACCCCGAAGCATTAGTAGAAACAATTGCTCCGGTTGGCGGAAACGGCACATTGGAATACATGTGGCAGTCAAGCCTCGATAACTGGACCTGGACTACTATTGCCGGCGCCAACAGCATTTCTTACGATCCGCCGGTTATTACCCAATCTACCTACTACCGCCGTGGAGTTCGCAGAGCCGGTTGTACCGATTATATGTATGGAAATTCGGTTTACAAACGCAACACTTGCCAGGGTAAAACCGGCGAAATGTTGGCCGATGAAGGTATTTCAGACATTAAAGTTATGCCCGTACCGGCTTCAACCGTGTTAAACGTTCAGTTTGATTCAATGATGGAGCAAACCGATGCCCTATTGCAGGTATTTGATATTGCCGGCAGGTTGGTAATGCAGCAAAACCTCTTTATACAAATTGGTTTTAATGGTACCGCCATTGATGTAAGCAACCTCCATTCGGGTTACTATTTCATTGAAATAACCGGCAGCGAAGTTCGTCAGCGTACTAAATTTGTTGTAACCAGATAAACTTTTTCGGGTTATTGAATGCTTTGTGGCAATGCCGCTTCTGCCTTAAATAGCAGGGGCGGCATTTGCTTTTTGTAAGCATCTTGGTTTAAAGTAATTCTATTTATGGCTAAGTTCTACAACTAACCCCAAATTATAGAACCTGTGCCGGCATGAGGTTGTTTTAAAAACAGTAGCATAACTACTCATTACCGCATCATTACTCACCTTTCAACGCCAAAGTATGCGCAGTAGCATTTACCTGTTGCAGATGTTGAAAATGTACTGAAAATTTGCAAAAAGCAGGCATCCATTCTTTCTTTTTGCCGTAAAAAAAATGTTTTTGTTTTGTAAAAAAAGAGGTGAAAAATTACTCTTGGTAGAAATGTGCTATTTAATTGCCCGTTTAGCGGCGGGTTGTAAATTACACAATACAGTAGCACGCCATTGCCAACCGCCTGTATGGCTAATAATGAAACAAAACCCATCAAAAACAGGTTATTTATTTATTTGTAAGCGCAAAAAGAACATTAATTAAAATATGAAATTAAGCAAATGCCATAAAATAGTTCTGCTTTTGTTTGCAGCCACTGTGTTAATGGCACTAAATGCTTTTCGTTCAAAAAACGGGCAGCTTGCTCCCGGGCAGGAGCAAGCAGTTATTGAACTGGGGCGCCATCTTTTTTATGATAACCGGATTTCGGCAACCGGAGGAAAATCTTGTGCAACCTGCCACGACCAACGCTTTGCCTTTACCGATGGCTACCGCCGCAGTTTGGGCTTGTATGCCGATGTGCTAAAACACAACAGCCCGCCATTGTTTAACCTGCCTTATTACCGCTCATACACCTGGGACAATGCCTCCCTCGAAACCCTTGAGCAACAACTGCTGCTGCCCTTGTTTAGCAATAACCCGCCCGAAATGGGGCTGGCCGGTATAGAGCCTCAAATTATAACCCGCATGCAAACAGATACCCTTTACCCGGTATTGTTTCAAAATGCGTTTGGGCAAAACAGCTTTAACATGCAAAATTTAATAACGGCTCTGGCCGCTTTTTGCAACAGCATAGAATCTTTCAACTCACCATTTGATAAGGACCAATTAACCGAAAGCGCCGAAAGAGGACGACTGCTGTTTATCTCAGACAGGTTGCGTTGCTTTAACTGCCATGCCGGACCCAACTTTAACCAAAACCCCGACAAAGAAGGTGCCACCGGTAATTTTGCCAATGTAGGGCTATATAATACCGATACTTTAGGCGCATACCCGGCACATGACCAAGGGCTGATTGCCCATACAAATAGCAGCACCGACATGGGAAAATTCAGAACCCCAACACTGCGAAACCTGGCTTTTACCGCTCCTTACTTTCATGACGGCAGCGCCCAATCATTGAAAGAGGTAATTGAAATTTACAACAGAGGAGGCCGACATTGGACCGGAACGCTTTTTTCGGGCGATGGCAGGAAAAACCCCAAGAAAAATCCCGATATTCAACCCCTTAACCTTACTTTGGAAGAAAAAACCGATTTAATTAATTTTCTCATGAGCCTTAACGACAGTTCATTGCTCATTAACCCCCAATATGCCAACCCGTTTCAATTTTAACCATTATAAACAACCCCCTCATGTTTACTGTATTTGTTAACCGCTTTTTTTTAATGACAGGTAAAATATATGCCAAACAATTTTGGTTTCTTGCACTTTACCTAACTGCTTGCCTGGCAGCTTGCACAGCCAACAAGCAAACAGCCGCAACTGCTCAGGAAAAACAACCGGTTTATACCCAAACAACCCTTGAGGCAGCACCCGGCGACAGCCTAATCATAAAAAGAAAAAAACTTATAGATGGTGCTCTGAAGCAAAATAAACCCGTTATTTTGCTCACAGACAATGTAGATGAAAAACAAATATTTGCACAACATATAGCGCTGCAAAATAATGCTTTTGCCCAATATATGCGCAGCCAAAATAATGAACCGTTTTTGAACGAAATTTTTGGCGTTTACCCCGCCCGACAAAGCGACCTGCCCCTAAACACCTCCAACTTTGGCAACCTGTACAGGGTGGAAATGTATAATTTCGGGCTAAATTTGGCTACCGTTGCTGTGGTAGATGTAAACGCATCGGGTATAGTGTGGGTAAACCATTTTGCGCAAATGCAACCCGATATTCCGCCAAAACTCATTGAAATTGCTTTGCATATTGCCACTCAATCAACTCAGGTTGAACATGCCCTCGGCTTTAAACCCACCCCGCAAGCCGCTTTAATGGCCAACACCAAAACCGCCTTAAACCGCAGCCGCTGCGAACGCAGCCAACACCTGTGTGTGGCTCCTACCTTTATTAAAGATGACAAAGCCCTTTGGGCAGTAGTTGACTTAACCGACCTTAAACTGGTAGGCGTGCGTTGGACCAATGTGGGCAACAGCCAGGCAGTAACAGAGCGCCGCTATCAAAATGCCAACATGATGGAGTGCTTTTGCCGGAAAGATTCCCTCTTGCAGCAAAACAACTGGAAAATGTATTTTATGCTCACAAGTTCCGATGGAATGAAAATTAGCAGCGTTTACTACAAAAACCGCCTCGTTTTACAAAGTGCTAAACTGGTTGATTTTCATGTAAACTACTCAAATTCCGATGGCTTTGGGTATTCCGATGCCATTGGCTGCCCCATGTTTAGCCAAGCTGCCGTAGTGGCTATTACCCCGCCCGAAGTTAAACCTATTGAAGAAAATGGTAAAACCACCGGCTTTGCGCTGGAACAAAACTATTTTAGCGAAGGTTGGCCCGCACCCTGCAACTATAATTACCTGCAACGCTACGAATTTTACGACGACGGGCGTTTTCGCGTATCGGTAGGAAGCCTCGGCAGAGGTTGCGGTAACGACGGAACTTACCGCCCTGTAACCCGTATTGCCTTTGCTCCAAACCTTACCAATTTTTATGAGTGGAGCAACAACCAATGGAACCCCTGGAAAAAAGAACAATGGCAACTGCAAAACATACAAACCTCCTATACCCCCGAAGGGTACCAATATAAAATTGACAACGGAAACCAAAGCGGCTACTATATGGTAGCTAACAACGGGCAATTTAACGACAGCAGCAGAGGTGATAACGCCTATACCTATATTAGCAAACACCACCCCGATAAAGACGAAGGCGATGCCGACCTCGTTACCATTGGACCCTGCTGCAACACCGATTACCGCCAAGGACCCGAAAAATTTATTGAGCCAAACCCAGAACCGCTTGAAAATGAACCGTTTATACTGTGGTACGTGCCCCAAATTAAAAATGATGATACTCCCGGAAAAGAATATTGCTGGGCACAATCATACCTTGAAGACGGGGTGGTAAAGGTTAAAACCTACCCATGTATGTCGGGGCCTATGTTTATTCCATTTAAACCCTAAAAACAAATATTATGAAAATCTTGTCAGCCGCATTTTTTGCCTTGTTATATATCAACAACATTGGTTTTGCACAAAGCAGCGCCGGGCAAACTGTGCCGGTAAACCCGCCCGATTGCAAAAACAACCCAATTTTTATGTACAACCTGCCCGGTATTAACCCCGCCAAGGCGGCCATAAGCACCTCAGAAAAAAAGCAAAAGGGGCTGGTTGTGGTAGAATTGCAAACACCCGCAGACCCCAACTCTGCAAGAGGTAATACTTACCAACATCCTTCATGGGATGATGCCGGTTACCTGGGCGCTTTTGCCCTTGATTATGACGGAAATATTTTTGCCGTCCCCTCACCAATGGTATCGGTTTTATACAACCCCCAGGAAAGCCAAAATATCATTTACCGCATAGATACAAAAAATGCCGAAATGAAGCCTTTTATCAACCTGCCTCATAACGCACCAAACAACAACTACAACGTGCAAAATCCTTTTGGATTAATAGGAATTTTTTACGATTGCGATAACCACTCTCTTTATGCCTCTTCTGTTTTTGGTTCCGATGAACAAAAAGAAATCGGAAAAATTGTGCATATAGACATCCAAACCAAACAAATTTTAGACGAATTCCAAAATATAGACCCCTTCGGGTTGGCAATTGCCCGTTCTACAGGAGAAAAAAGATTATTTTTTGGAAAAGCCCGTACCGGCGAAGTATTTTCTTTAGCCTTAGACAGCAACGGAAATTTTGCAGGGCAACCGCGCCTCGAATTCTCTCTTGAAGGACTTGGACCACGAGGAGACGACCGGGTTCGAAGGATTAAACCATTAGCCAACGGCGATTTGCAGGTATATGGACTGGAGTTCTACTACAACCTGACTGCGCCTACCGAAAAACCCGAAACACTGTATGTGTTTTCATATAATATGATGCAACAAAAATGGGTTTTACGTAGCATTAACTAATACCGGTGAAATATATTTGCTCTTAAATAAATTGCTTTCACAACTTTAAGTCATTAAAGCCCTTTACTTAGTATGGAAGGGGGTGACCTTTGCTTGATGTAGATTGGCACTCAAGGAGGTTTTAGTAAGCGCAATACCGACTAAATTAGCACATAGATAAAACAGATACGCGGCCTATTTGCACCGATTTTTGAAGATATCGGCTCAACAGGTAAATCCTATGGGGGTTAACGGCGCTAAACTGCTATCGGGCAGAATCTTTTTCTCTTTTTTGTACGAAATAAAATCAGCGGTTATCCGCCTGACTCCGTTTTATTCGTCTGCTTTTTTGTGCCTTTGGGGCACTTGCTAAAAACGGTTTAGTATGCTTACTTGCCGGTAGCAGTTGTTGTATGGTGGAAATATCCCGATTTTTAACATCAAATTGAGGCTGTACGCTATGGAAGTGTTGAAACAATCACTTGTCTCGTATTGTGTACTACCAGCTCAAAACGCATCGGAATAAATGATATGCTGTTTTATTTCCTAAATAGCATTCATTTGCTTCATTGCAGTTATTTATAAACTTAGATATGCTTGTATTTTGGTGCTGCCTCTAAGGGCAGTTTATTTAATTGTCAGATTCGCACAAGATAGCAATGAGTTGAAATGTACTTTGCCTGCATTTTATCAAACAACCAGACTGCATAAATAATAAAATAATGCATTGGCAAAAGTTATTTAATGTTTGTTTTATTTTTGCCATTTGGGCAAAGAAAAAATAATAAAATATGTATTATATTTTTTTGTTTATAGTAAATTTAAAATGTGTAATTTAAAAAGCAGTTTTATTAATTATACTTTTCAGAAATGCTGAAAAAATTTGGTGCATTTTCTGGTAATAGCATTTTGAAGGTAAAAGGCAGAAAAATATGTGGGGTAAGTAGTTTTTTTCTTGCATAATGCAACTTTTAAAAACTTACAACGTATTTATGATTAAACGCTCCTAAATGAATGTGAATACATGATTGTAAAAACTCTTTGAACGCAAATAAATAAGGTTGTAGCCCGCTTTAATTACTTCTTTACACAGTAAGGGCAACGGTAATTGTCTTTAAATGGTATGAGGGAGAAAAGTTGCGGTTAAGCAGAAAAACAAATGTTTAGCTATGCAAGCAGTTGGGCATGTTGTTTTATTGGTTATAAAACAGGCACGGATTTTGACTTTGTAAATGCTGTGTATGTTTTTTATTGCATTGCCGAGGTATATCTGCAATGTTGCTTAACCCATAAACTACTTAAAACAATGAAGCCGTTGCAATTTATTAAATGGGCGTTTTACAATTTTTGTGCTTTATTTAGCAATGTCTTTTACAACCTGCTTTTCGGTTGCTTACAAATCGTTTTCAAACAGGGATTTTACTTTCTCTCCGGTTGCAGAAACAACTATTTAAGATGCTCCGCCTTTAATCTATCAGGACTGCCTTTTTTTAGCCGTCTGGCAATTATACTTGTAAGCATAGCCGGAATATCTATGGTTGCCCAAGGGCAGGTTTTAACAGATGTAAGCAGCAATGGCGCTACATCTGCCGGAGGTGCAAGTTCACTAACATTTACCCATCCTGCAACTACGACAGCGTACGGTCGTTTACTGTTGGTTGGGGTTTCCATTGGAGACAACGTAGTGAGTAATACAGGTTCCATTGGATCAGCACAGGTCAGTTCAGTAACCTACGGCGGTACACCCCTTACATTTTTAGGTGCTCGCACCGAAACGGTTTCAGGAAATACGGAGGCTCGTGTTGAAATGTGGTATTTGACAAATCCGGTATCGACCAGTGCAAATATTGTCGTCAATCTTTCAGCAACAGAATTTATTAGCGCCGGGGCAACAACTTTTTCCGGGGTTAATCAAACCACGCCACTGGGCGCTTTTCAATTTGCAGAAGGTGCCAATCAGACTACTACAGCTACTTTTTCAGGCATCACTTCTGCGACAGATGAAGTCGTTTATAGCACCCTGGGGTGGGAGTTTTGGGCGGTAGGCTCCAATTTAGATCCGATTACGGTAAGTACCGGAAGTACCCTCACATACCAGCAATCCACGGATGACATCATGCGATCTGCATCTGCAACCACACCAGGAGCTGCCTCCGTAAATGTTACTTATACCATTCCTGCAGCGAATACAGGAAATAACGCCGGTTATGTGATCGGAGCAGTTTCCATCAAGCTTGCTCCGGCCTGCGCATTGACAGTATCGGGCACCCAGGTAAATGCTTCTCCTTGTTTTGGTGCTGCCAACGGCTCCATCAATATCACCGCTTCGAGCGGTACAACCCCTTATACTTACGATTGGGCAGATATCTCAGGGACAAACAATGTTGAGGACCGCACGGGACTTGTTTCGGGAACTTATTCGGTAACCGTAACGGATGCTGCATCCTGCACTGCAAGTGCCGGTTTTACCATTTTGCCTGCAGCTGCCCTCAGCCTTTCCACGGTAGTTACAGACGTATTTCCGGCAGGCTCTTCCAACGGGGCAATTAACCTGACTGCTACCGGAGGCATAAGTCCTTATACCTATGACTGGGCAGATGTTGCCGGAACCAGCAATTCGGAAGACCGATCGGCACTTCCGGTCGGCACCTATACGGTTACGGTAACCGATGCCAACAACTGTACAGCAACCACCTCGGCTACAGTGGCAGTGCAAACCTTTGTCACCAAACACCTCTACCTTTCCGACCCCTCACAGGCACTCGACCGGACGGACCCGGTGGCATCGGCAGATGCAACTACGGCACAATCCTATATTTTATCTTTTGCAACCATAAACACGGTTGGAGCGGCCGCATCATCCAATGCAGGAAATGTGTCCAGCTACACCTTTTCATACAACTCCGGTACAACAGGTGTTAACAGGGCTTTGTTTGTTGGTATCTCCTACCGGCATGCCTGCTTCGGAGGCTGCGACAAGACGGTCGGTTCCGTAACGTATGGCGGGCAGGCTTTGACACAGGTAGGAGTTGTGTCCTATGAGACTGGCTCATTTCCTGTTACCAGACACGCCAGAGTATATATCTACCGGTTGGTAAATCCTCCCACCGGAGCGAATAACCTCGTGGTTAACTGGAGCAGCAGCCTCGAACAGGGGGCTGTCATTGGGGCTGTCACCTATGACAATGTCAACCAATCCACACCAACAGGCACTTTTGCGAGTGCTACAGGAACTTCCACTACTCCCTCGGTTACGGTTGTCGGGGCTGCCGAACGGCTCATGTTTGGCGTAGTTGGCGGACGCACTACAAGTAACTATGCTGTTACAGGTGGAGGCACGCAACTCTGGAGTCAACGCCCTGTCAGCGGCGAAACTGCCGGTTCCGGACAATCAGAGCCAGGGGCCGCAAGTGTTACCTTGACGTGGAGCGGCTCGAATAATGAGTGGGCAGCGGGTGGTGTGTCAATTATACCAACTGCCAATGTCCCGAATATTACCTTTACCCAAAGCCCGGCACTTTGCAGTGCCCTGACCATCAAGTCGGGACAGACCATCACCGTCACCAACTATGTGAGCATTGTGAGCGGCACGATGCCCGCCAATCCCAATATCACGGCGGTGCTGAAATACGGTGCCACCACGATAGCCACCCTTGCCAACCCCACCTACAGCGGAGGGTTGCTTACCTGGACCGGCACCATTGGTTCCGACATGACAGTGCCTGCCGGGCAGGCCATTTTGCTGGAGGTGACGACGGCGCAGTCGGGCGTATCATTTACCATTGACTACGACAGCCAGACAAAGCCTTCGAAAATCTCGCTGCCGGTAACGACCTTTATAGATATTACCTCCTATGCGGTGTACAATGCGTCATATCCGGGAGGCAGCGTCATTACAAGTGCGATTGGCGGCACAACGGTTTATGCCCGTGCGGTGGTAACCGACCCGTTTGGTTTCAGCGATATCACGGGTATGGACATAACCATAACACCTCCGGGTACCACGGTAGCGGCAACATCCGTTGCCACAGCCGGCTGTACCCGTACGTATGAATATGCCTGGACAACCCCGGCTGCTGCCGGCACCTATTCCATACCGGCTACGGCAAAGGAAGGTCTGGAAAACACCGTGACGGATTTACAGGCACTGAGTTTTGGCGTTTTATCTGCTCCCGTTTCGCTTACCCTGTCCATGTCGGTTAACAATGCCACCGTATTACCGGGCGGTACTTTGCAATATACCCTTACCCTTACAAATGCAAGTATCAACACTGCCACCAATATTAAGGTGAAAGATCAATTGCCCGGCGGCGTAGTTTTTAATTCCGCAAGCCCATCGGCGGGCACCTACAACCCCACAACCGGTATTTGGGCAGTACCCTCTCTGGCAGGAAGCAATACTACCGCAACACTTATTATTAATGTAACAGCACAATAAACCCTATAAGCGAATATAATGAAAAACATAGCAAATATTTTATTTCTTGGTGTGTTATTATTGTCTGCTGCAGTAATAAAAGCACAAACAGTTTCGGGGACCATTTTTCGCGACACAGATGCAAGCGGTTCAAAATCAACCACAGAGTTACCTGTGCAGGGAATAACCATTAGTGCTTATGCGCCAAATGGAACGCTGGCAGGCACGGCAACTTCGGCAGCCAACGGCAATTATACCATAAGCGGCTTAACCGCCGCTGTTATGTACAGAGTAGAATTTACCAACCTGCCATCGGGCTATTACGACGGAGCCAAAGGAACCGGCAGCGGAACACAAGTGCAGTTTACTTTGGGAAATGCTTCAAACATCAATTTAGGCATTAACTACCCTTCCGACTATTGCCAAACCAACCCCGATATTATGATACCGAATATGATAAACGGCGATGCCACTGCTTCTGCTGTTTCACCGGCACCAACTCTTTATCGTATTCCTTACACGGCAGCAAACACCTCGCCCGCGCCGGTATCAATGGCTACGATGGGTGCAACAGGTACTATTTTCGGAGCTGCATATCAGCGCGGCACCGACAAACTGTTTTCCACTGCCTTTTTGCGCCGCCATACAGGTCTTGGTCCGGGTGGTTTGGGAGGCATTTATTTAATGAACGGAACGGGCAGCGGATCGCCTGTTTTATATGCCAATCTTGCAACGCTTGGGCAAAATGTGGGAGCCGGGCAATTGGGTGTGCGGGGGTTGGCTACTTCTCTTATTACCTCAAGTATAGATGCAACAGCTTTCGACAATGTTGGTAAAATTGGTTTGGGCGCATTAACCATAAGCGATGATTTTACAAAACTCTACACCATTAACCTCTATACCCGCCAATTGGTCGAAATCAATATTGGCTACCCTGCTAAACCGGCAGGCACTTTGGTAAGCGGCGATGTGAGCAGTTTTTCCATTCCTGCTTTGCCTGCCGTTGGCGGTGTTGCCCGCCCTTTTGCGGTTAAATACTATCGGGGCAAAGTATATGTAGGGGTGGTAGCTACTGCCGAAACCAGCAAGGTTGCCGCTAATCTGGCAGGCTATGTCATTGAGTTTAACCCTGCTACCAATACCTTTAACCCAACTCCCATTATGACCATAAACATGAACTATGCCAAAGGCGATGTACATACCAGTGTACCTGCCGTAAATAACTGGGAAGCATGGGCTAATCAATGGTCCGATTTGCACGAAGGGGGATCCGTGTCGGCCGGCATTCGTATCATGCGGCCTCAACCCATGTTAACCTCCTTAGAATTTACCGATAACGGCGACCTGGTTTTGGGATTTGCCGACCGTACCGCTTTTCAAACAGGCTATAAACAACGCAGCACCGTTTCGGGCGATAATAAAACCTATAACGGTTATGTCGGTGGCGATATGTTGCGGGCAAGAAACATCAGCGGAACATGGACATTGGAAAGCAACGGCAGCATTGGCGGGCAATCCGGTAGCGGGGTAGGTAACGGGCAAGGACCGGGTGGCGGAGAGTTTTATTCGGGAGAAAAATACAGTAATATTCACGAAGAAACTTTTATGGGCGGTTTAATTGTAGTGCCCGGTACAAATCAAACAGTGGCTATAGTTATGGATCCGCTTGCTGTATGGACGGGAGGATTGGCTTGGATGAGCAATACCGACGGAGCATTGAGCAAACAGTATCAGGTTTACGAATCTACTACTGCCAACCAAGGTACGCAAGGAAAAGCAAACGGCTTGGGAGATATAGAGCCTTTATGCAAAATATCTCCTATAGAAATTGGTGACCGTGTATGGAAAGATACCGATTCGGATGGCATTCAGGATGCCGGTGAGCCGCCTTTACAAGGGGTCTCCGTTAGACTTCTTGCCTCTGACGGGAATACCGTTTTGAGTACTGCCACTACCGATGCGAATGGTTCTTATATATTTTCATCAGACATTAAAACATCTACTGCCAATCAAATTTACAACCTGAACTTATCGCCCAATACAAATTATTTCCTTAAAATAACCACACTCGGAAACCACAGTTCGGTGGCAGGATTAGGTTTAACAGGTGTAACCATTGGCGGCACTGCCGGGTTAAACAGCGGCACCTCAATAAACAACAACGATGCTGTGCTGGTAAGTGGGCAGCCCTCCATTCAAATTCAAACAGGTGGTTATGGAGCCAATAACCATACTTACGATTTTGGATTTTCGGCTTGCACCTTAACCGCAGCAACCGCTTCTTCAAATGGACCCATTTGCGCCGGTTCTGCGCTCAACCTTTCGGTAAGTGCTACGGGCAGCACTTATGCATGGACAGGGCCAAACAATTTTTCGTCTTCTTCGGCAGCCCCAACAATCTCGCCCGCCACTTCTCTTGCAAGCGGCACTTATTATGTAACGGTAAGTAACGGAGCCAGTTGTTCTGTAACTGCAAGTGTAGCCGTATCGGTTAATAGTTTGCCTCTGGCATCTGCTACCGGTATATCGGCTTGTCAGGGGGGCACTGTTAGCCTTTCTGCATCGGGCGGCGGTACTTATAGCTGGTCTGGTCCAAATGGCTTTTCTTCTACAGACCAAAATCTGCTTATCGATAATGCACAGCCGGTAAATGCAGGCACTTATACGGTTACCGTTACTCAAAACGGTTGTTCCGCCACTGCTTCTGCCGCTATAACCGTTGGAATAGCTTCTGCTTCGGCCTCAGCCCAGGCAACTTCTTTGTGTGCCGGAGAAACCATTCAGCTAAGTGCCAATAGTGGCGGCACATCATACGCATGGTCAGGGCCAAACGGCTTTACCAGTTCATTGCAAAACCCTATTATACAAGATGCCACTACAGCCATGTCGGGGGCCTATACTGTAACCGTTACGGGCGGTTCCTGTTCAGGAACTGCATCGGTAACAGTAACGGTTAATCCAACGCCAACAGCAAGTGTAGTTAAAGGAGCTGTTTGCGAGGGCGAGTCTATTCAATTACAGGCTAGTGGCGGCTCTACATATAGCTGGACCGGACCAAACGGCTTTACCAGCACGTTGCAAAATCCGGTTATTAATTCGGCGCTTAGTAACAACTCGGGCGCTTATACCGTAACCATAGACGGCGGAAATTGTTCGGCATCGGTCTCTGTAAGCGTGCAAGGCGGCAATATTACCCTTGTAAACTATGCCGAAATTATATCGGTTGATCAAGGTATAGCATCCGGTACCTTAGCCAACAGCTCTACCACCGAACCCGATGACGCATCGGCAACAACAGAATTAATTACCTGCGTTAAACCGGTTTTTGCAACCAGTGCCGTAATGGCAACCTGCTCGGGCGGTTCGGCTAATGCCAATGCTGCCGTTAATATAACCGGAATAACAAATGGAACGCATATAGCTTACAGCACAGATGGCTTTAACAGTATTGCCAATTTTAACAGTGCTGTTTCTTTAGCAGGGGCTACCTCCTTTTCCATCAATAATTTACCCAATCCAACCGATCCTCAAATATACTATATCCGTATTTACAATGGCGGACAATGTTGTTTTACCGAATTAAGCGTAGTCTTAAATCCTACTCCTTGTGCCAGTGCAGTTAATGACGGGCCCGAATGCGTGGGCGGAAGCATCATACTAACTGCCTCCGGCGGCAATACCTACCAATGGTCGGGACCAAACGGTTTTTCTGCCACCGGACAAACTGCCACATTAAATAATATAACAACCAATATGGCAGGCGTTTATACGGTAACGGCTACGATTGGTGCTGCAACTTCTACTGCCACTACTACTGTGGTAATTAATGCAGCACCTGCTGTAACTGCTGCAAGCAATTCGCCTGTTGCTTATTCAACACCCATTTATCTTCAGGCTACCGGAGGCGGTTCTTATTTGTGGTCGGGCCCCAATTCATTTACCGGCAATATTGCAGAACCTGTTATTCCAAATGCGCAAGCCGCCAATAGCGGAACCTATACGGTAACCGTTACCAATATAAATGGCTGTACCGCTTCTGCACAAACAGTTGTTAATACTTTTTCTCCGCCCCCCGCCTGTAGTGTTACTGCTGTTGCAGGCGGAGGAGGTACTTATTGCGAAGGTTCTATTCTTAACCTTACCGCATCAGGAGGGGGAAGCTACCAGTGGTCTGGACCTAATAACTTCTCCAGCATTGAGCAAAACCCGATAATAACAGATGCTATCCCTTCCATGTCGGGAACCTATTCCGTAACGGTAACTGCTGCAGGAAACACCTGTACTGATGTGGCTTCAGTTAGTATCACAATTACCCCTTTGCCCAATGCCAACGTATTGGGTAATATTGTAGTCGCCCCCGGCGCTACTACCGTTCTTACGGCAACAAACGGAAACGCATATCTGTGGAATACGGGAGAAATTACAGCAGCTATTACAACTGTGCCCATTTTTGCGCCTGTAATTTATACCGTAACCGTAACCGATATACTGGGTTGCTACGCCGAATTAAAAGCTGAACTCCAGACTGCCGGTAGTGTTGGTAATTACGTTTGGATGGATGCCAACGGAAACGGACAAAATGATGAACCTGCTACTGCCGGCATCAATGGCGTATCTGTTCAGTTATGGAGTACCGGCCCGGATAACACCATAGGTGGTGGCGATGATTTTCAGGTTGGCACCTCTGTTCAAACTGCAAATGATATTAATGGCAACCGCGGTTACTATAACTTTATCATAACCGAAACAGGGTACTATTATGTGAAATTTCCAACTACAGCAGGGGGAGATTTGCTAACCACTCAAACTTCAACAGCAGCTGCCGATAATAACAGCGACGCCAATACCTCTACAGGCAATAGCCCGGTATTTGCCATAGATATCAACGGTACCGGCACACAAAAAGACAACCCAACCATAGATGCCGGTTATTTATGTGGAATAAGTGCCACTGCAAGCGGTACCAATGTTTCTTGTAATGGTGGCAGCAATGGTACGGCAAGTGTTACGGTAAGCGGTAATATTGGCTCGGTAACTTATTTGTGGAGTAATAACGAAACTACTTCAACTATTTCCGGATTATCGGCCGGAAATTACACGGTAACGGTTACCGAAACTTTGGGTTGTACTGCCGTGGCTTCTTATCAGGTAACTCAACCCGATGTATTAACTGCTGCGTGCAGTAAAACCGATGTTGGTATTACCAACGGTAATAATGGTACGGCAAGTGTTGTAGCCGGAGGTGGAACAAGCCCTTATGGTTACTTGTGGAACACTGGCGCAACGGGTTCGGGCATTAGCGGTTTGGTTGCCGGCACTTACGCGGTGACAGTAACCGATGCAAATGGTTGTACCGCTACCTGTTCGGTCACCATCACCGAACCGCCGTGCACGCTGTCGTTAAGCATAAGCGCTACCGATGCTTTGTGCAACGGCGATGCCAACGGCAGCATAAACCTAACCATTACCGGTGCCCAAGGTGCAGTAAGCATTCTTTGGAACGACGGAGCCACTACCGAAGACCGCACGGGTTTAGTAGCCGGCACGTACAGTGTAACGGTAACCGATG
>NBMY01000131.1 GCA_002212985.1 Sphingobacteriales bacterium TSM_CSS | reverse complement strand
CAAAATTAAAAATATTTTGCTTCCCTTTCTTTTTTAATGACTGGCATCCATGTTGTCAATATGTAAAAAATTGTTAGCTTTACAGGCAACGGAAACCCCAAAATATCCGTTTTATTTTTAAACCTATAAAATTATACCATTATGAACAAAAGCAGATTAAACCCAGTAAGTTTGCGCGCCTTATTTGCGCCGCTATGTATTAGTTTATTTTTCATATGGGGGGGGTAAATATATTGCTGGCGCAAACGCCTTCGCCCGATGAAATGGACGATGAAGCCCATGGCTTATTATTCCGAATGGCTGCTGCCGATACTTCATTTTTTGCTTTGTGTAATATGGCTGAAAACTACCTTCAAAACAAACCGTCTGCCGAGCGTTTTGCCAAACGTTATGCCCGCTGGCACCATTTTTGGTCAAACAGAGTGGGTAACGACGGTAATATATGGGAAGCCAAAAGAGCCATGCAAGATTGGTCAAACGAACCCATCTGTACCGAAAATGGCAACTGGCAACCCCTTACCGCCCAGTTATGCCCCAATATACAGGCAAGGGGCATTGTGGTAAGCGTATATGCTCCCCCCTGCTCTACGCCCCCATGCACTACCCCACAAACTATTTATGCAGGCACCAACTGTAGTGGACTGTGGAAAACCACCAATGGCGGCAACACGTGGAACTGCCTTACCGACAATATCCGTATGCCGGGCTTAGGGGTGAGCTCTATTTTAGTATTAGATGACAACACCGCCTGCCCGGAAGAAATTTTTATAGCCTCCGGACTTACCTCACAGGTAGATACGCACTATGGAGTAGGTATCTTAAAAACCTGCGACGGTGGCAGTACTTGGGAGCAAAGTCTGGGGTGGTCTTCCTTTTATGGCGATGTGAGCGTAAAACTGATGCGCGACCCCAACAATGCCAATACGATATGGGCGCTGACCCGGCAAAAACTCTGGAAAAGCCCCGACAGAGGCGATAACTGGGTAGAAATAACAGGCATACCGCCAACATTTGAAAGTGATAACCCATCAGTGTCGCCGGCATATAAAAACATATCTTTTATTGACATGGAATTTTTGCCAAACGACCCCAATCATATTGTCTTATCCACCAGAGCGCACAATGTAAATTATCCTTACCAAGTGTCGTTGTTTTTGCTGGTTTTAAATCCTGCCGCCAATACAGCCACTTATACCGATATAACCCCAACCCCCATTGCTGCCACCACAGGCAACAATGCACAGCAAATTTTGGTAGAGGTGTTCCACAACCCAGCAACCAACGAAGATTATATTTATGCACTTTATCAGCAGGTCCTCGGCTCAACCTATATCAGTAAAGCAGTAAAAGATGCGGTTACCGGTACATGGGTTTGGCAAAGTACTATCAGTACTTTTACTGAGGGTACTTCTACTGTAATCATAACGATATCTGAATTCTTACAAGTTTTCAAAGTGCATCCTACCGACAATAACATAATGTACTTTGGAAAAAGGGCATTTTATCGTTCTGATAATGAAGGTGCAAACTTTTCTTCATTGATAAACACCAGCACAGTCATAGGAACCGGTACAACCTCATGGCATTGCGATGTACGCGATTTACAAATTTATGATGCCGGTACCGGACCAAACAATGTAAATTTATTGATGGGCAACGACGGCGGCGTAAGTTTTAGTACCAATGGCGGTACTGAGTTTCTAAACTTAAACGGCGAAGACAACCCGAACGGAAGCAGCCTTAATATAACTCAATTTTACGACATTGCCAACTCCTCCTTACAACCCGGGTTGGTAGCCGGCGGTACTCAAGACAACAGCTTTTTTAAGTATAACAATGGTAGTTATGTCTGTTTGGTAGCTTCTCTATGTTCTAACCCAACAACCTCAGCTATGGGTGGAGATGGCGGACAAACCATTATTAGTTGGAAAAACCCCCAAGTGATTTTTACAAGGGTTAATGCAACTTTGAAGAAATCAATCAACGGGGGAAATAGTTTTGCTGCTGGTTCCATTTCACCACCTGCAGGCATTTCGAATTTTGATTATCTTGACCCCAAAATGCTACAAGACCCCCTCAATCCCGATGTTTTGTATTATGCAAAAGGTAATAAGTTTTATAAAATTGGAACAACCCCACTTTCTATCGCTACAACCTATGACTTTGCTAGTTTTTCAGACTTTACCAATGTCAACGCATTGGGCGTAGCCCCCTCCAACCCTAATATCATTTTTGTAGCTGCTAAATGGCCAGGAGATGCAAATAAATTATTCAAGTCTGTTAACAATGGTTCAACTTTTACTGACGTATCTACCCTGCCGGGTTCAAATATAGGCGGACAGACACAGAATAACAGCATAACCGACATCATCATTCACCCTACCAACCCACAAAAAGTGTGGATTGCATTTGGCGGGTTCAATGGCTATCGGGTAGGGCACTCTGCCGATGGAGGAGTTACTTGGAGTGATTTTAGCGCCGGACTGCCCGGGCTGCCGGTAAACAAATTGGTCTATCACATAGGCTCAAACGACGTTATGTATGCCGCTACCGATGTAGGCGTGTACCGCTATAACCCACAAACACAAGTTTGGGAATGTTACAACAATGGGCTGCCGGTTTGTGTGGTTATGGGTATAGAAATAGACTACTGCAAGCAACTCCTGCACATAGGCACCTTTGGGCGAGGTATTTGGGAATCGCCCCTACAACCAATAGACAACAATACATGGACAATAGACCAAAATACCACATGGGAAGCAGGCTCTGTTACCAACAGCAGTATGGATATTGAAATTTTGCCCGGCGCAATGCTTACATTGAAGGGTAAGCTCAATTTGGCTGAAAACAAAAGAGTGATTGTTCAAAGAGGCGCAAAATTGGTAATTGAAGGCGATGGCAACCCCGGCAGCGACAATGGGCTACTGACTAATGGCTGCGGCGACAGACATGGCGGCGTTGAAGTTTGGGGCAATACCGACAGAGAACACCAATTACTTTTTCTCACAGGTGCTGACCCTGCCAACCTCGATGCTACCGACTACGAAGCCGCTACCCTAAACACCGATGACCCGGGCATGGTAATCCTCAAAAACCAGGCCCGTATAGAAAACGGCCGTACCGCTATATCCACCCAAAGACGAGGCGGTTATTATCCCACCTACTACGGGGGCATAGTATATGCAGAAAATAGCAGTTTCTTAAACAACCGGAAGGCAGTAGAAATGATGCAGTACAAACCTTTTAATTTCAGCCATTTCCGCAATTGCACCATTTCTGCCAACACTGATCATACCATAGCTTTTGAAGGCATTACCATCTGGGATTGTAATGGTATAATTATCAATAACTGTACTTTCAGCAATGGGAACCCCGCAATCTACAACAACTCCATTGCCCTAACCACTTACGATGCCGAAAGGCTGCAAGTCATAAACAATTGCCATTTTAACAACGTGATAAAAGGCATTATCCTACAGGCTACCAACGAAGGGCTTGGCAATGCAATCATATCCGACAACGTTTTTACCAACTGCCGACTCGGAATTCAAAACTTCCAGACCAGAGAACTGATTGCCCGAGGTAATACCTTCTCAGTAACCGCCATAAACGCACAGCATATCACCTTATCGGGCAACTGCGGGTACTCAATTACCAACAACACCTTTATCAATGGTACTGCAAGCGTGGCCGCCTTCTTCACCAGCCTTTTAACACCCGGAAACAACCTGATAGACTGCAACACCTTCCAAAACAACGGCACTGCTGTTTATGCCAACAGCAATAATAGTGGCTTACACTTCCAAAACAACGATTTCAATACCCTCAATGCCGATGTGCAACTCGACAACAACGGAACCCTGCCCAACCAAGGACAGTGGGACCCTTTCTTGGGGCAATTCCTCCCCTACTTCAACTTCTTTACCCTAAACAACCCCACCGCCCGAATTACCACCACCGGCACTACCAACCCGTTCTTTTACTACTACCATATCGACCCCTCTAATTTTACTCTCAATGCCAACAACCGCCTCGTACCTCACTGCTTTGCCGGTGAAACCCCACCATTCCCCGGTTGCCCAACTGCCTATAACTACAATGCAATAGAAATATCTTGGCCAGAAGGACTTCCTTACAATACTTGCCTCGACCTAAACGGCGATGGTTTTCCGGGCATACTGCCGCCCGACGAAGAGTGTAAAACCCGCGAGTGTTATGATAGCCTTAAACTAATCATTGCTGCTTTGGAAACCCAAAAAGACGGCGGCAATAAAGAAGAACTCTTATCAGACCTTTACAGTAGCCCCGAAGCATTAGAAACCTACCAAAAATACTTAGATGCCAGCCCCTACCTTACCGACCAAGTGCTTGCCGAAGCAGCCGAAAACGCCCTGCTCAGCCCCACCCGAAAAGCCAATATCCTGCTGGCTAACGCCCCCCTCAGCAATGATATGATGAATACCGCCTACCAACACGTAAGCCCCACCGTTTATCAAATGCTCTATGCCATTAAGTACTACTTCAAAATTTCGGACCGCGACCGGTTAGACATGCGCATAGGTACAGAAGTGCAAAAAAAGGAAGCCCTGTTCAACGAACTCTTTACCCGGTTCCAAAACGACAACGACACAACAGGTATGTACAGCTTTCTCCTTGCCGAAAACACCCCTTTTGCCCTGCGCAGTTTAATCGGTCAGAAAGCCCGATATGGCAATATTGACGATGCCCAAACCCTCCTAAACAGTCTGCCCGCCGATACGCCCGATGAGCAGGATTGTAAAACCGTACAACAAATCAACCTGCAACGCCTGTCGGCTACCGAAGGTTTTGAGTTGAGCGAAGCGCAATACCAAACCCTGCACAGTATAGCCGATGCCTACAGCACCCAAGCCCCTGCTGCCCAAGCACTACTAAACCTGCTAACGGGCGAGCCGTTTGAATGGTTGGTACCCACCGGTAGTGAAAAAACTACCCCCATCCCCTACCCGCAAGTACCCCTCATAGACCTTAAAACCGCCAACCGCCTATGGGTGCAGCCAAACCCCGCCAAAGAACAGGTAAGCATCAGCATACCGCCCTTTGTTGCAGAAAAACAAGCCACCCTGTACCTGTATAATACCCAAGGAACATCAGTACAGCAAATACCTGTTCCTTATGGCGAGTACCAACTCAGCATACCCACCCACCACCTGCCCAATGGGGTGTATTTCATCCGCCTTGTGGCAGACGGCATACGTTTAGCAAACGCTAAATTGGTTATTCAACACTAACCACTAATAAAGAGGAATATTCTTGTGGCAGCCCTTAGTTTAATTACTAAGGGCTGCCGCAAGAATACTTATTGGCAAACAATAAATCTACTGAAATGAAAAAGCACAAATTTGTATTTATATTTATTTTCTTCTTTTTATACCAATGCCAATTGTTTGCACAGGATTACTACATAAAGACCATAAGCATCACCGGTACCAGTTCAGATAACGGCTTAGACATATTAGCTGATGAAACGGGCTATATATTGATGACCGGTTCAATTACTATATTAAGTGGTAGTGGCATATTAAAGACCGATTTAGCCGGAAATTTGCAGTGGAGTAACGCATTTTATACATACCCATATGACTCAGGTGTCAATAACCTAATAGAACTGCCTAATGGAAGTTACCTAATAAGTGGGGGGCATTACACCCCTACACTAAGCAGTCAGGACTTGTATACCATTATAAGTTCTACGGGTGATAGTATACGAAGTTTGTCTCATGGAAATGAACTACAGAATAGTGCGCCATTTAGCATATTAAATGGCGGACACATAATTTCGTTCACTACATTTGGCAGCAACACTTCAAGTCTTGATAACCTCTTACTTAAATTAGATACAAACTTGATGGTTATAAGGCAAGACACTATTTTAGCGATTGATGATTATACCTTTAACAGTAGTACCGAAATCCTCCTCCTCCCCGCGCAGGAGTACATCTTAGGCATAGGCGCACAAAACGAACCCGATAAAATATACGGCTTCCTCCGCAAAACAGACACCATAGGTAACACCATCTGGGAGCAACCTATAAATAACATAGGCGTAGCACTCCCCCCCATTCACTTAGCAAACCTAAAAAATGGTCATTTTGTAGCAAGTTGGGTAGATTCATTAGGCGGAATAACAGAGAATAGGGGCAGTTACTTTGTAAGAAGTTACGATACAGACGGTAATATTGACTGGCAATATACTTTCATCAGTTCTGATTATGTTCGCAACATACAAGACTTATATGTATGTGCCAATGGCGATATTATAGGCTGTGGCTACACCGGCAATTTTGCGCTTACCGGCAATCCCACCTGTTGGCTATTTCGTTTATCGCCCAACGGCGAGTTAAAATGGATGCGCGAGTACGTATATTGGGAATCGCTGGCGCAGTTTATGCTGTTATTTGCCCTTACCGAAGATGCCCACGGCGACATCATAGCCACCGGCTACGCCAACCGCCCCGATCCGGTAACGGGCATCTGGAAAGGGCAGGCAGTATTGCTGAAGGTAAACAGTATGGGCTGTTTTGGCGAGGGGGGCTGTAATGATAGCACCATTGTTCACTCGGTGGTTACGGGCATAGAGTCGCCACCCTCGCCGCAGGCAGGCAGTGGGGTAGCTGTGTCGCCGGTAAAGGTAGCATGGTTGGGGTATGGTGAGTTGGCGGTATTTTACAACCTGCCCGCCACCCCCGCCGCCACCCTACACCTGTATGATGTACACGGCAGGCATATCGCCACCCAAACGCTGCCGCCATCTGCCATTTTCACCCCCCTACAAACGCCGCCCCTGCCGCCCGGTATTTATCTCTACACCGCCGAGCAAGGGGGCACAGTGGTGGCAAGGGGGAAGGTAGCGGTGGTGCGGTAGCGCAGCATCGGTAGCTGTGGTACTTGTACTGTATCGCATCGGTAGCGGCGGTACTTGTACCGCATAGAAATCAAACCTTATAGGTTTTAAAAGCCTATAAGGTTTAAATACAAGCCCCTCCCAAACAACCCTTTCACCGCAACTTACGTTTGTTTTACCAAATATCTATTCACCGCAAAACACTCCCCTATGCACCGCACCTACCAACCCGCCGCCGCCTGCGCCCTGCTAAGCCTGCTTACGGGCGAGCATTGCGAGTGGCAAATACCCGCCGGCTTGTATATTGCAGAGGCATGGTATAAAAACGGCGCTACCCAACGCCAAAAACTGCTCATACAGCGGTAACCGCATTTTTAATTACTGCGCCCCGCTTGTGCCTACAGCGCTGCGGAGTGCTAAACTTACTTTGCTTGCGCAAGGCTGTGCCTTGTATGTTGACAAGGATAAACCTTGCGAAAGCGGGTAGTAAGGCAGATTAGAACAATTAGGCAGCATGTATTACCCAACAGCATACAAACATTTACCCGAAAAGGAAATACACTTCTTTTTTTAACAACCAAAAGGGGAATAAATCCACATGAAATTTAGGTGCATTGTGTTAAACATAAATGAACTCTAATAAACATTGCTTAACTTTGTTCTGCCGTAAACCGTATAACCGCCCTTAGCTTGAAAAAAATAGTATTCGGCATATTGCTAACCCTGCTGGTGTTGGCGCTTACAGCCGTTTGGCTGGTGCGGCAGCCCGGTACGCAAACATGGCTTGCCCAAAAAGCCATGGCATACCTTGCCCATACATACGGCGTAAATACAAGCATAGAAAGCGTAAAAATTAAGTTCTTAAACCAAATTGAGGCCGAAAACTTTTTTATTGCCGATAAACAGAACGATACGCTTTGCGCTTTTAACAACCTAACCATAGATATAAACCTGTGGAGTTTGCTGCAACCAAAATTGGTCATTGGCAACATAAACCTTACCGGCGCAGTGGTAAACCTGTACCGCAACAAAGGACAAACGGCTTTTAATTACGATTTTTTGCTTGGCGAAGATACTGCAACTACAACTCAAACCACCGATACTCTGCCCCTTTGGCTGCATATACACCAAATACAACTCCACAACACCCGGCTAAAATATGCCGATGCGCCGGGCGGGCAAAACCTGCAACTCTATTTAGATAAAGCCGCCCTTACCTTTAACCGCCTCGACCTTAACCGCTCTGTTTTTGACCTTAACCGGCTGCTTTTAGAAAACGGGCAAATTTCTCTTGACCTCTACACGCCAGATAGCCTGTTATTGGCAACCATACCGCAACCCAACGCACCACCACCCAATACTGCAACGCAAACCCCTGCTATGCAGGCGCTCATAGGCAACCTTAATGCACAGGGCATTTGCCTTAACTATACCGATCACACCCAAAACCCGGCCAACAACGGTGGTATTGACCCTGCCAACATGTCGGTAAATGACTTTGAAACAGCAATTACCAACCTTCGGTATGCCGGCGATACTATTCAATTGCAACTGCAACAACTTGCTTTTGCCGAGCATTCGGGGTTTGTTTGTAAACAGTTGGGCGCATCGGTACAATATACCCCGAAGGGAGTTACCCTGTCCGACCTTGTTTTCGAAACGCCAAAATCGGTTATCAAGGCAGATTTTCAGGCGCTTTACCCCAATACCGATGCCTTTACCAACCAACCCGACAGCGTTACGCTTGCCCTCAACCTGCCCCAATTGCAATTGCACGAGCAAGACCTGTTCCTGCTCTACCCCGATGTAAAAAGCTACCACCTGCTAAAACCGGCCAATGCAACCCTTACTGCCCAAACTAATTTAAGTGGTACGCTCGGCAATCTGTTGCTCCAAAATACAGAGGTACAATTAGGCAATAATACGGTAAAGGCAAAAACCATTGCGCTTACCCACCCAACCGACAGTAAAAATCTGCAATACAATATTAAAAACCTATGGGTTAACAGCTCATACAAAGCATTGTGCGCTGTTTTTTACCCCTCTCTCATACCGCCGCAAATGGCAACATTGGGCAAGGCGCAACTTTCCGGCAACCTAAGCGGCAGTATGAACCATGCCAAAGTATTGGCTAACCTTATTTCTGATGCCGGCAATATTGATGCCGATGTAGCTGTGCACCTAACCGAACCCATGAAATACAGCGGCAAAGTTGCCTTGCACCGGTTTGAAGCGGGAAAAATGGCAGAAATGGATTCGCTCATCGGGCAGGTAACGCTTCAGGCCAATTTCGACCTGCAAGATACCAATCCCGAAAAAATTACCGGCACGGCACAGGTTAACCTCCAACAGGCGCAACTGATGGGCTACAACTACCAAAACGCCCTACTGAACCTTAATTTAGACCGCAACATTTATACCGCCAATGTTGAAGTAAACGACCCCGCCCTGCAAATACAATTGCAAGCCAACGCCAACCTTAGAAACAACTTGCCTCAAATTGCGGCAACTGCCAACCTGCAGCACCTCAACACCACCGCCTTGGGCTTGTATGCTTGGGATTATACCCTTGGCACACAATTAAAAACCAACCTGCAGGGCAACAGCGCCGAAAATATTACCGGTACGCTTGAGCTGAACAATACCCGCTTTACCCGTAAAGATACTACCCGCATACTGAAAGAAGCCAAAATAAATATTTCGAAAAAAAACAACGCAAAAAAAATTGATATTCAATCGGATATTGCCGATGCCAACCTTTTGGGCAGGTTTAAACCCGATATGCTGGCTTCGGGCATCATGCGCACCATTAACCGCTATTACCGTGCTTTTCCCGATACTTTTACCAACTATACGCTGCCGCAGCAGGCCGATTTCAGCCTGAAAATGAAAGACATTGCCCTGCTGCAACAACTGTTTGTGCCCGAACTGAAACGCTTAGATACCTGCACCCTGAGCGGTAAAATTGACGAAACCGCCAACATTTTTGAAACCACCGTACAGGTACGCAATGCCGCCTATGATACCTACCTGCTGGAACGTGCCAACCTTACATCGGGCAATGAAAGCGGCAGGCTGGTCAGTTCGGTACAAGTGAAACAACTGCATATCCAATCAGATACCACCGAAACCATATTACCGGGAGCCGATTTGGGCATAAACATGACAAATGACAGCCTGCTGCTAAACATGCGCGTGCAAACCGATACCACCGGCATTGCCCTTGAACTGAAAAACCTGCTGGCCGCCATAAACGGCAATGCCTATACAGTACAACTGCTGGATGATACCCTGGTGCTAAATAACAAAGTATGGCAGGTAAAACCCGATAACGCCCTTACCCTTTCTGCCGATGGTGTGGAAGCCCGTAATTTCAGGCTGGGCTATGGAAACGGGCAGTTGAGTATTAACAACAAAGAACCCGGCAACGCTGTATCGCCGCTGCTGGTAGCCTTGAGCAATTTTAGCCTGCAAGAATTAGGCAGCCTTGCCGGAACCGATTCGCTATACCTGAGTGGTCATTTGAACGGCAATGTGGAAATTACCAACCCCACAGGAGATATGAGTGTGGCAGCACAACTGCTTATTGACCAGTTGAACTATGAAGGCGCAGAACTGGGCAACCTGCAACTGCAAACCCGGTATGATAAAACAGGTATAGTTCCCATAGACCTTAGCTTATCGGGGTTGTACCATCAGGCTATGCTCAAGGGCACCTACAACCTCAACGACACCCTTCATGCACTCAACCTTGGTTTAGACCTTCAAAAAATAGACCTCGGTGGTTTGCAACCTGTTGCAGAAGGTTCGGTAAACAACCTTAGCGGTACTTTGTTTGGCAAGGTACGCATAGAAGGCGCTGTATCGGCGCCAAAGTTAAGCGGCGGCATACAGTTAGAGGATGCAGTCATGGAGTTGCCCGCCACCAAAACCGCCTACACGCTACCGGATGCCAAACTGCGCATAGAACCCGGCGGTTTTCATTTGGAACCCGCGGCAATGATTGACCAAACCGGCAGCGCACTTAACCTTCAGGCAGATATTGAACATCAAAATTTTGACAACATAAATCTGAACCTGCACGCCTGGGGAAGCAACCTGCAACTCATGAACACCAAAGGGACAAGCCCCGACATGCCCGCCTACGGAACCGTAAACGGCAACTTAGATGTGAAGGTAACCGGCAGTTCAAACAGTCCCGATATTAAAGTATTCTTTGAAACCGGCAAAAATACCAACATTTATGTATCGGTTCCCGAATCGGAGAGCAATATACAAAAAGAACAATTGGTAACCTTTGGCAGCCAGAATGCCCGAATTGATTCAATGGTGCAAAAAATGAATGAGCATGAACAAAAAAGAAAGGAACAAGCCGAAGCTGCCGCCCTTAACTATAATTTTACCCTTAAACTTGCCGCCAACAGCAACGCCAGCCTCAATATTGTTATTGACCCCGCAGCAGGCGACCAACTTTCGTGCATAGGAGAAGGCAATATGACCGTAGAAACCAATGCCAAAGGCGATTTAATGGTGGCCGGCGATTATACCATTGACCAAGGTTCTTACCAAATGACCCTGAACGATTTGGTAAAACGCAAGTTTGCCATAGAAAGAGGCAGCACCCTTAACTTTGCAGGCGACCCCATGGCCACCCGCTTTAATATTACCGCCATTTACCAAATAGAAACCCCCGCCTATGACATGGTTTCGGAATTTGCCGACCAACTTTCGGAAGAGGAAATTTCAAAACTCAAAAAGAAACAACCCGTACAGGTTGCACTTAGCATAAAAGGCACCGTTGCCGAACCCAAACTTGCCTTTAATATTTTGCTGCCCCGACTTCAGGAAGAACCAAACCCCATTATAGAACGCAAACTTGCCCAAATTCGCGAAAACGACACCGAACTGAACAAGCAAAGTTTCGGGCTGATAATGTTTAACCGTTTTATTCCGGCCAGCAATGTGCCCAACGTTGGCACACCCGATGCCGAAGAAATTGTATATTCCAGCCTAAGCAAAATGGTATCTGACCAACTGAACAACTTGGCCGGCAAATACGTTAAAGGCATGGAAATAATGGTAAACGTTGAATCGGAAGGAGCCGGCGATACCAAAAGCCGCGAGTTGCAATACGGAGTCTCACAACAATTGTTCAACGAGCGAATGACCATACAGGTTGGCGGAACGGTAAACCTCGACAATCAGCAGCAAAACAACGCCAGCCTTGCACCCGATGTGGCCGTAGAATACAAAGTAACCAAAGATGGCAAGGTAAAAGCCCGCGTGTTTAGAAAAGACCGCTACCACCAGCTTAGCCAATTGTACCGGCCAACTACCGGGGCAGCCATTACTTACAAACGAAAATTCGGGCAGTTGAAAGAATTGTTTAAAAAAAGAAAGACGGGCTAAACAAATTGCCCCGCTATGCTGCAATTTATGATTCACCATTTACCGGTTGGTTGGCCGCAATGCGCTGCAAAAGTTGTATTTGCCATACTTTTTGTACCTTTGCAACATGAACGAGCAAAAAAGAAACGGTTTTAAAACAACGCTTTCGGGTTTGCTAACCCTGGCCGAAGAGGGAATTGACCGGGTAAAAAACCGGAAATGGGGTAAAAATACGCATCCTTCGCCACTCGAAATTATTGCCTACACCGGTTATGGAACGCCGGAGCATTTGTATTGCCGTGGCCGAATTTTACAAAGTAAAGGTATTGTTACCTCTGCCAAAGACAGTCCGTGGCGAAACCTGCTCAATACTTACCACCGCTTTGAGAGCGATGAAGTGCCACACCATCCGCTTCAAATACATTACGAAGGCAACACTTTTTTACTCCAAACCGATGAAGAAGGGTATTTTAAACTCGACAGTTCGCTGTCTTCTTCCCTGCAACCTTCCAACAACATTTGGCACAATGCCCGATTTGACCTGCCTGCCGCAGTTGCAAATACACAGCAGCACCAAACGGTAAGTGCCTATAGTCAAATGCTGGTACCCAACCACTTAGCTGACTATGGCGTAATTAGCGATCTTGACGATACGCTTATTAAATCAAACATCATTTCCAAAACCAAAATGCTGTACTTAGCGCTGTTTAAAAACGCTTATACAAGGCTGGCTTTCCGCGGCGCGCCGGCTTTGTACTGGGCTTTAAGAAAGGGTAAAAACGGCAGCAGCAAAAACCCCATCTTTTACGTATCAAACAGCCCGTGGAATTTGTATGATATGCTTGATGAGTTTATGGACATTAACCACATTCCCAAAGGTCCCATCTTGCTGCGCGATTTTGGACATGCCGGCAACGATGAACTTTCGGCAGCTTTTAAACAACACAAATACAACGAAACCGTAAAAATTCTGGAAACCTACCCCAACCTGCCTTTTATTTTAATTGGCGACAGCGGCGAAAAAGATGCCGATACTTACCTGCAGGTTGCACGCCAGTTTCCGGGCCGCATTTTGTGTATTTACATACGGGCGGTAAACGACAAAAAGCGTGCCCAACGCGTTCAACAGTTGGCCAAAGCCGAAACCAATATGTTGCTCATTGAAGATAGTTTAGATATTGCCAAACATGCCCAATTGAACGGCTTTATTCACAAACAGGGCTTGCATCTGGTAAATCAAAGCCTTTATATTGACCGCAGCAGTCTGGTAGATTTTTGGCTGGAAGAAGAATAACCCGCCAACACCGCTTTCCTTCTAAAATGTAATACCACCTTGCAAACATAGTTACAACCAACAGAAAACCATGTATTTTTACATTAAAGCACTACATATTATCTTTATTGTCACCTGGTTTTCGGGCTTGTTTTATATAGTGCGGCTTTTTGTTTACCAAGCCGAGTCCAATTTAAAACCCGAACCCGAAAGAAGCATATTGCTGCAACAGTTGGGTATTATGAGCCGCAGGTTATGGCTGGGCATTACCTGGCCGTCGGCCATACTTACCCTGTTGTTTGGCAGTTTAATATTGTGGTTGTTTGGTTCTGTCCCTGTTTGGTTGTGGGTAAAACTGGGCTTTGTGGCGGGGTTATATGCTTACCATTTTTCACTGCATCATATTTACCAACAGCACCAACAAGGCAGGTTTCCGTACACCTCGCAGCAGTTGCGCATGTGGAACGAACTGGCAACCGTTTTTCTGGTGGCGGTTGTACTGCTGGTGGTGGTAAAACAAGAGTTAAGCGCCCTGTGGGGTTTGCTGGGACTGGCGGTTTTTATTGGCATTTTGTTGTTGTCCATACAAATTTACAAATGCCTGCGCAACGCCGGTTAACCATTATGGGGAATAATTCCTGTGCAGTGCAGCAGGGGCATTGATTCCCAGAACTCCTTACTACCTTACAAAAGGGCAAAAATTTAAGCGGTGGGAATAGAATAATACAGCGCCTACTCTGCGGCAGGCATGCCCCACGCTGCCCATTCTTCTTTTGAGGGGCCATAAATGCCCGGTACTTTAAGTCCAAGTTGCCGCATAACAACAGTCATTTGTGCGCGGTGGTGTATTTGGTGGGTTACCAGCACCCTAAGTATAAAACCTTTAGCCCATTGTTCGCCATACATTTCTACTTGCTCCTGCAAACCTGCATCTGTCCATTGCGCCTGTACAGCGGCGGCAAGGGCAGCGGCATGTGTGGCATACTGTTCTTTTATTGCTGCCACTACAGGCGGGCAAGGCACATGTTCCAGTGTATCGGCAGGCACCAAACCTGCTCGGGCAGGCATTTCGGTAAGGGTTTGGGTAATGTGCCATGCCAAGCGCCCCAAGGTGCGCACATCGGGATGGATGGAGCTAAAAAGGGCTTCATCGGTTAGTGCACCAAATATTTTAAGGGTATCGTCTGTTTCGGTTCTCCATTCAGCTAAAAAATCGGCAATAGTTCTGTACATGCACACTACATTAAAAGGTTAAATAATGTTGGGTTAATGTTGCTCTGTTTTTTCGGTGTGTGTAGCAATGGTTGTTTTTATAACCACACGGCGGTTGCGCATACGCCCTTCTTCCAGTGTATTGGGGTATAGCGGTTGAGTTTCGCCTTTGCTTTCTGTGAGAATGCGGTTTGATGGCAACCCCATGTTTACCATAAACGCTTTCAGGGTGTTGCAACGCCTGCTACCCAGGTCAAGGTTATAGGCATCGGTATTGCTGTTGTCGGTATGTCCGTATAACACCACGGCGGCCATGGGGTTTTGCAACAGGTATTGTCGCAGGTTTTCGAGGTAAATACGGGTTTCGGAGGGCATGGTAAATCGGGTGGTACCCCCCTCATAAAAAACGGTAACCGAATCGTTCTGCAACATGGTTTCAACGGTAAAGGGCAGTAAACGATTGGGCATAAAACTAAAATCAACACCGCCAATAAGGTAATCGCTTACGTAAAGAGGCGCCGGCGCTTCTTCCGAAGCAATTACAATTCGGTCTTCAGGAGCATTCAGGTTTACCAGCTTCTGTTTAAGCACTTCGGCCCGGGCAAGCCCCAAATCGGGCATTATAGTGTTGTTTTTTTCCTTTTTACCATAAGAGCAGGTTATTTTCAGCTGTTTATTTAAATGGTTTTGCAGATAAATGGCAACGTCCGGAAGGGCGCGTTCTATGGTATCGGGAATTTTGGGTTTTGTACCCGATTCGGGAAATCTAATAAACTCATTTCCGGCTCTAAGCAATACGGTATCTTCATCGGCAATAACAAAGGGTTTGGGTTTATCGGGGTTTGCCAGGCAACTACAGCCATTTTCGTTCAGTTCACAAACATACCAATAGCCGCCTGCCAGCAGCAGCAGGGGTAAAAACCGTGGAATAAAGTACAACAACCCTTTGTTCATAGTAGCAGCGCGTAAAAAGATAGAGCTATAAAGCAATTGGTAAGGGACAAGTATTGAGCGGTTTTGCCTGCCCAACCAATTTTACCCGACGATGGACATTCACCAACTTTTGCTATTGGCTGCAAACGCAAATTGCAAAAGCGGGGGCATTCTTGCCTGTTTATTTTTTCAAAATCCATGCCTGCGGATAACCCGATTTTCGAAGCCTGTCCATTTCTGTTTTGGCAGCCGATTCGGTAGCAGCATAGTATCCTACGCGATAGCGGCCTTTATCGGGTGGCAATGCATATACTTTACTCGAAGCACTGCTCAATTTCAATGCCAGTTTGTTTGCTTTGCTTTGCACATCGTAAGAAGCAACTATGATATAGTATCCTGCAGGCGCTTCGGCAGTGGTTTCGGTGGCATTGCCCCGGCTGTCTGAGGTAGCAGTTGTACCGGTGGTGGTTCCTGCAGCGGTAGCGGCATTGCCGCGGTTATCGGCGGTGTTGGCAGCAGTTGTGGCATCGGTTGCTTCGGTGGTGGCGTTACCGCGCACATTACCTGTTGATGCATCGGAAGCAGAAGTGGTTGCGCCGCCGGTTGCTGTTGTGCCGGTTGCAGCAGCATCGTTGGTGGTGGTTACGTTGCCGGTATTGCCTGCGGCAGCAGTGGCGGAAGTGTCGGAACCGGTAGCGGCGGTATTGGACAAAGTATCATAGGAGGTTGCATTATTGCTATCGGTTTGTGCAGCGTCTTGCTGTTTGTTGCCCGATGGCAGTTGCGACAGCAGAATAATAAAGGCTAACAACATTACTACCGGCAGCAACCACCACCAATAGCTGTTTTTTTTGGCAGGAGGCGCTTCTGGCTCTTCGGCAGTGACGGCAGTTTGAACGGTTGCCTGTGTATTATTGCCTGTTGCTGCCAACACCTCATGTAAGCTTCGCTTTTCGGTAGTTTCTGTAACCTTTACCGGGGTTTCGTCTTCGGGCTCTTCGTACACATCGGTATTAATTCCTATGCCGGTTCCTACCGGTGGTGCTGGCAAATCCGCCGGAGCAGTTCCCTCCTCTTCAGATACAGGCGGAAGTTCAACAGGTGCTAGCCCAAAGGTATCCGATGAAAAATTGGCATCTTCAAACGGGGTAAAAGCTATGCCCTGCAAGGTTTTGGAGAGCGTGCCAATTCCTTCGAGCGTGGCAGCTTCTCCGTTGGCAAACTGGTCAAAAATATTGTCCACAAAATGCGACACATAAATTCCGGCCTCGCCTTCGGCTATTTTTTCCATGCGTGCGATATGACTTATGAGCAACCCGTCGTTCAGGTTCAGCTTTTCATTAAACTGAACGGTTTTTACCGGCGGCAGTATTACGCCATCGGTTTCACGAATGCGCGCCGGCGCATATTGGGTAAGAAATGCACCCAAACCGGGCACTACAACCGAACTGTAATCGTACAATAAAGATTGTATGTAATGAACTATGTTTACTTTTTTTGCCATGGTATTTGATTTTTCTGTTTGCTGTTGTTGGTTAATAAATGGTTTTATTATTTTTTTTATATTCTTTGTTTTGAACAATGACGCTTAATAGCGAACCCCGGCAAATTACCGGATCGAACAAAATTAAAACCTTACCGTAATGCCGCCAAGGGCATTGAACCCATAGCCGGGGTAATAAAGAAAGCGCTCTGCTTTAACCGAGGCAAGGTTATTTAGATTGGCAAAGATAGCAATATTTTTAATAACTTCATATCTTGCAGACAGGTTTATATCCATAGTGCCTTTTAAATTGGTTGATTGTTTGTCGGCAAGTTGTGCTTTTGCGCCGTTAAGCACAAACAAAGCCGCCTGCAACTGCAGTTTCTCCAACGGGTTGTAGCTGCCGCTAAGGGTTATGTTGAGCGGAAACAAATGCCACGCTTCGGCTTGTTCGTTGGCCGAAAATCGGTTATAACGTGCGGCAAGGTTTACCCCACCCTGTTTGAAATTTACTGCAGCTTCGGCAGAGCCAAACCATGCGCTAACTTTATCGTACAAAACGTTAAACTTGCGCAAATCGGTAGAATCGTTAACAAAAAGGGGCTGGTTGGCTATTATCTCCTGCCCGCCTTTAAGATTGTAAGAGAAAATGCCGGCATTGCCTTTAATTCCTAAAGTACGCTCTTCGCGGCGCGAGTTTTGGAACTGCTGGTATTGGTTGGTAAACGGGTTAAGCGAAGCCAGTTCCATAAAATTGTTTTTCACTAATTCTTTTTTCCAGTTGCCGTAAATTTCCAGTTTGTCCGGAACAGGTATAACCGAAATGGCAAGGTGCGGCCAGGCATAGAACTTACTTTGATCTAACATGGCATTTGCCCCCACAGTTACCGAGCCAAACAAGGCGCGGTAGGAAAAAGCCGGTATGAAATTGAGCAGCAAATTATTAAAAGTAGCCGTGTCTTTGTAGGCAGAGTAATGTGTGTGTAAGGTAACCGATGCGCCTGTATGCTCATTAAACAACTTTCCTGCCTGGCCTGTTGCAATAATGTTGTTTTCTTTGGCATTGTACTGATCGGTAAAACGGTGAAAAGCCAATTTAAGATTGTAATCGGTTTCTGCCTTGTTTTCAATTGCGTTGGTAAACTCTGCCGCACCAGAAAAGGTTTGGAACAACTGCCTTGCAGAGTCGGCATTTTCGGGTGGAGGCATCAGCAGGGTATCGGCATTAAAGCCGTAGAAATAGTATTTTTCGCGGCGGTAATCTGCGCTTACTCCAATTACATTGGATTTGGTAAAAAACTTGGCATAACCGCCCCCGCCCGACCTTGCAAAATCCTGCAAATTGAGTTTGCCCTGTGATGAAAGGTAGTTGCCATGCAAACCGGCTACCATTTTTTTCGACCTGCCGGTGCTTACGGCTGCATCTATATAGGGAGTATTCAGGTTTCCGTAGCCCGCACTAAGCCATATATTGTGCAGTTTTTCTAAATCTTTGTCGTCTTTTGGCTGTGTTTTGTAAGCTATCGGTTTTAGCGGCAGGGGGTCGTAACTCATAGCTAAAAACCGGTTGGGCACTACATAATCCGAAAAGGAGGGCTTGCGTTTTTCCAATTCTTCCTTGGTGGGCAAATCGGGTAAAAACTCCACTTTTACCGCATCTGCCAGCACCGGCTCGTAAGGCTTCACAATGTCAATGTTTTCCGGCGCTATATCGTCTGTGCCGCCGGGCGCAGGGGGTTGTTGTGCATGAACAGTTACTGACAACAACATGCCTGTGGCAATTAACAAGGGGTGTAATTGAGTATAAAAAAGTTTTGTTATCTGCATAGCCGGAGTGCGGTTTGGTAATTATGCCCTAAAATTCGGTTTTTTCGGCAAGTTTAACGCAATTTTGTTCAATTTTATTTGTCATAGTGGTGTAAAGCACTGCTTTTTTCTGGTTTTTGCAGACTTAATAGGCGGGGATTTTATAAAAAAGCAGAAAACTCATTCATTGTGCGATAGTTGTTTTACAACAGCCGTTGTCAATAGGGGTTTTTGTTTAATATTAAGAAATGGTTGCACGGATTAACTATTCCTTTCTACCCCCAAATGACCAAACCGGCGTGGTAAAGATACCAGTTTTGTTTTAAATGCCGAAATTTATAGTGTTTTCCTATAAAACTTAAACCGCTAAATGGTGTTCGGGTATTTTTACAATAGTTTTTCTGAGTTGTTTACCCATTTTCGCTATCTTTACACTATATGAACCGTTTTGAACGATGGCTGATGCCACTTTGGGTGAAAACACCCCCTTTTGCCCATATGCTTTACCCCGATGTGCTGTGGCAAATGCCCGATGCCGAACCCTGTCTGTACCTTACCTTTGACGACGGCCCAACGCCCGGTATAACCCCGTGGGTGCTTCAGCAACTTGACGCATACCAGGCCAAAGCCACTTTTTTTTGCCTTGGCCGTCAAGCCGAAAAATACCCCGCTATTTTGCACCAAACCTTAGAATTGGAACACAGCGTTGGCAACCATAGTTACAATCATTTAAATGGCTGGAAAACACCGCTTGCGGCCTATATGCAAGACATTGCCAACTGTGCAAGGCTGGTGCCATCGGCATTGTTCAGACCGCCTTATGGCGCCATTACCCCCGCACAGGTGAAATACCTGTTGCAAAACCCGCAGGTATGCCGGCAAAATATGCCGCCCCGAATTGTTATGTGGAGTGTGGTAAGCGCCGACTGGAACCGCGACCTGCCATGGCAACAATGCTACCGCCATGTTGTACAAAATGTTTCGGTGAAACCATCGGACCTTAGCCCTGTGGTAGTGTTTCACGACAGTGAAAAGGCTTTTCCGAACCTGAAAGAAATTTTACCCCGAATTATGGAGTATTACGCCCGGCTGGGTTTTGCGTTTAAGGCCATTCCATCACCCATCAGACAGGCGGTGCAGCAGTAACAAATGAGGTAAGTTCCTGTAGCGCCTGCCCTGCGTGTAACCACCAGTTTACCGAGTAGGTGCGGTAAAACCGGAAACCCAGTTTTTGCAACTGCTCCTGCCGGTACACATCGTGCAGGTAGGCTTCGGGGCTGTGGTGGGCCGCGCTGTTATCGCATTCTACGGCAACAGGCGGCTGTGTGCCGGCTTGCGCAAAAATAGCAATATCGGTTATAAAACCTCCGGCTTTGTAAAATGGTACTACCCGGTATTGGGGCAAGGCATTTTGTATGCGGTGTGCAATTTGTGAAATAAAAAGGTTCGACTCTGTGCCGTACAAATCGGGTTGTACGGCAGTTTGCTCGGTGCAGTATTGCCTTAGCAATTGCAATACATTTTGCCTAAGTTCTTCGTTTCCGGTATCGGCAGCTTTGGCATAGGCAAGGTAGGCATACAGCATGGCTTTACCCGTGTTGCCGGAGGTTGCCATTTCGGCCGCATAACGGGTGTAGTATTGCTGCGGAATAGAGGTGCAGATATATACCTGCCGGCGGGCGCGGGTTATAATAACATTGAGCAGTTTGTACCCTTTTGCGCGGTTAATGGGTCCAAAATTTTGCAGAAACTTGCCATCGGGTTTTACGCCAAATGTTGTGGAAATTATCATTATATCGCGCTCATCGCCTTGTATGTTCTCCAGATTTTTTACAAACAAACCCTGTTCCTCAAGGGCAGAAAGGCGTGCGGCGGCAGTTTCGTTTTGCAGTTTTTGCTGTTGTATGGTTTCCAGCAGCAGGTTTCGCTGGTAAATATTAAAAGTCGCCACGCCAACCGAAGGAAATACGGGGTTCCCGTTTGGGTCTGTGCTTTCGGGTTGAATAACGTTTAACAATATTTCCATTACGGCAGCCACTTCCAGTGCATTTGCATTTTTATCATATACACCGTTCACCTCCTGTAAATGCATGGCTTTGTAGGGTTTTGCGGCAGGCATATTTACCAGCCTTGAACCATAAAAAGCCGCATTTGAAAATTCTATAAGGTGCGGGTGTTGCGAGCGGTAATGAAAATCGAGAAAAGAGCGGCTGTAGCCGGTGTCTTCGGCATAAGCCAAAAGCGATTCTTTGTCTAAGAGGTCGGTTATTGCCATATCATCGGGTATGGCATCATCTTCACCGGTGTCGTCGGTTGTTTCGGGCATCGTGGTATCGAGGAGCAATGCATTGCCGCTGTCAAAATAATCGGAAGGCGGCATTTGATGCGTATCGCCCGATACAATTTTGTATTTTCCTCTAAGCAAAGCGGTATAAGTTTCTTCGAGGCGCAACTGGCTGGCTTCGTCAAAAATTACCACATCAAACAATCCCTGTTTGAGCGGTAAAATTGAACTGCACACCACCGGGTTTACCAGCAAAACAGGGAAAAAATCGGTAAACAACCCGAAATCGGAATGAATAATGGTGCGCAAAGGGGTTCGTTGCTGCCCTTTGCTGCCTCTTTTATTAAAAAGTTGTTTTACGTTAAAGTTAATATTGCGTTTATTAAAAGCAGCAACGGCGCGCTGTTGTTTAACCTTCCATTGGTTCACTATTTTGGCGGTTTGCAGCTGGTGCAGTTGGTGCAGCAGAGTGGCAAAGCGGGTTATATTTTGGTCGTTTCCGGGGGTTTGCGGTGTTTCGTTTCTTTTAAGTAGTCCGTGCAGGTACCATTGTTCAAATGCAAATTGCCATGTATGGAGTTGCCGTTCGGTAAGGGCCAGCAGCAGTTGCTGTTCATGCGGTTGCAGGGGCAGAAAAAACCGCTGCCAGTCGTAAAACTCTCTGAAACGGTGTAAATTTTGCAAAACGGTATGCCATTGCAGGGCGGTACGGTTCAAAATCATGAGTTGGGTATCGGGCAGTTCGGTTTGTTCGGCCATATCGTCGTACAGCAGGCTGTCTTTGTTATGGTCTTGTGCCAGTTGGCGGTAGGTATTTCGGGCTGTTTGCAGTTGCATTTGCAGGGGCGCTGCGGGGTGTGGTGCGCCATAATGCAAGTTTTGGGTTTCCCGGGCAATAAGCTGCCCAAGAGCATTAAACCAGTTTTCGAGCAGGTTTTGCAGGGTGGCAACATTGTTTAGCAAATGGGTAAAAGTTTCGGGCTGTTCTTTGGTTACCGGTAAAAATTGATGCGGGAAATAGGGGTATTGAGCATAATATTGCTGAAGTTGGAGGTATTGCCCGATGGCTTCCTGCTGCAATTGCCCGATGTTTTTAAACTTACTCACCACCCATCCAAGCGCCTTAACCGATGTTGCCGGCAACCCGGTGCGTTGGTCAAATTGTTTTCCGTATTGCGCAAGGGCAGCGTTTAGCAGTGCCATCAGGGTGTTGCACATTTGCAACAATTGGTGGTAAAACTGCCGGTAATGCACCTCCAATGCCTGCGCATAATCTGTAGTCAGTTGTTCAATTAGCTGTATGGCGGCCTGCAGCCCAGCCAATTCTGCGGCGCCTTTTTCTTTAAGCAAAAAGAGCAGTTGCCCGGCGTTTTGGCGCAAAAACAACATGGGGTTAATTGCCTGTAGCGGGTGTTGCAGCGAGCCTATTTGGGCAAACAAAGCGTTGCCTTGGCTGACCACTTCGGTAAGGCGCTGGTATTCGGGCGTGGAAAAGGCAAAATCGGAATAATTCAAACCGTTTGCCGCAAGGTGTTTGGCATGTCCGCAGGCTTCATCGGCCTGTAAAAATTTACCTGCCACGTCTGTCCAATTCCAGTTGGCCAGCAGTTTTTGAGCCAAAAAATGGTGGGTTGCGTTTAGCGCTTCGCGGCTGGTTTGGGCGGCATACAGTAAATCGTGGTATTCCTGTTCGGCAAAATAAACGGGCACTATGTTTTCTTCCAATTGCTGTCGAACAATATCAACTACTTTGGTGCGGTCTTTGGCAATATCTTCAATAATAATGGCAAGGCCGCCCAACCCAACGGCTTTCAGGTTGTTTTGCACTACTTCCAATGCGGTTCGCTTTTCGCAAACCACTAAGCATTTGGCGTTGTTATCAAGCGCATTTGAAATTACTGCCGTAAGCGACTGGCTTTTACCTGTTCCGGGCGGCCCTTGTATAATTTGGCGCGGCTGCAGGACCATGTTGTTTACCACCGCCTGTTGCGAGGGGTCTGTGGTAACGCAGGCAAAAGTATGTTGCTGGTACGAGGCCGTAATAGGCGGGTTGTCTTGCAAAACAACGCCGTAGTTGGGGTCATCAACAGCGCCCTGTTGCGGTATTTCATCGGGCTTGGTTTGTTGTGTAGCGGCAGATTGTTGTTTAAGCAGTTGGTCAATGTCTTTTATTATACTTTGTTTCTGGGTTTTATAAATGCCCAGTACAGCGCTCCAGCGCAATACGGGTTTGGTAAAATCGAGGTGTTTAAGGGTATCGGGGCCGGGGCAAACAGCAATGGTGGCTTGCGGGTACTCTTCGCCGGCGTTTAACTGCCGCAGCAGTTGGTTGCAGAGGTCAACAATGCCTTGGCTGCTTAAGGGTTCATCGGGGTTAAAGGAGTCGGCAATATTTTGCAACGAAATGCCCTCATCGGTTTCCATGTGTGAGAGGAGTACCTGATTAAAATACACGGCAAAGTCTTCGTCGCGCTTAATGGTCCACTTAAAAGCATGAGTGGCCGATTTTTCAATATCGAGGTTCCAGATAAAAACAGGCGCTTTAATGAGTTTCGACGGGTCGCGGCGGTCGCGTTTAATTAAAATGGGGTAACCTATTCCGAAGGGTTTTACGCCGTGCTCCAGAAAGTTGTCGTTGTTTTCGTAGCAGAGGGCATTGAGGCGTTTTTGCAGGTGCAGCAGGTTTTTTTGCTCATCGGGTGGCAGGCGGTGCAGGCTTTCGGCGCGGTCGTATTGTATGGTTAGGGTAAATTTGGGCTTATTGAGCAAGGTTTCAATAAGTTTGAGCGCCATTTTTTCCTGCAACAAATCGAGCAGTGCCACATCTACGCGGTTCAGAAGGTTGCCCGGCAGTACGCTAAGGTGTATGGAGCGGCGGTTTCCGGTACTGAGTTTTTGGCGAAGAAGCTGCAAAAAGTTTTGTTTTGCCATTGCTGCAAGGGAGAAATTGAACAAAAAAAGGAGGTTAAACTGCCGAAAGCCATTAACAACTGCCTGCGTTGGTAATATGACGGCCCGAAAGTTACATTTATTGGAAAAAAGCGTATTTTTGTGGGGCAAAAGTACAACAATTGCGCCATATTTTTTCAACAACTAAATTTAGCATTATATGATAATGTATTTGTGGTTAATGGTGAGTACATTGCTGCATTCTTACTACGTAAGCATTACGCAAATTGAATACAATCAATACACACAATCGGTAGAAATAAGTTGTAAAATTTTTACCGATGATTTGGAGGCTGCCCTTGAAAAAGCCACCGGCGAAAAGATGCACCTTGGCACCGACCGCGAAAACCCCGATGCCAGCCAATATGTAAGGCAATACCTGAAGGACCGGCTGCAGTTTGAACTGAATGGCAAACCGGTGCAGTATAATTTTGTGGGTAAAGAAATTAGCGCCGACGCTACATGGTGTTATCTGGAAATAAGCGGGGTAAGGGAACTTAAAAGCCTGAAAGTAACCAGCCAACTGCTTACCGATGTATTTGAAACCCAAAGCAATATTGTACACATTACCACAGGCAAAAACAAGAAAAGCCTGTTGTTAAGCAAGGTAAAAGCGTCTGATACGGTTACTTTTTAGTAACAATATCGTTGCAAATGCGGTAAATTACATCGGTGCGGATAAACTGAGTTTCGGCATATTTTTTAGCTGTTTCATTTTTATTTGCCGAGTTTCGGTATTCTTTTTCGGCATTGTCAAGGGCTAATTTTTTGTCCTTGATGTTGATGTTGTTTTTAGTTGCACCTTGGTAATCAACACAGGAAGCAGCAGAATACATACACCACGAATCCATTTTACCATCTTTGTTACCATCCCACACTTTTTCAATCCAGTTGCCGCTTTCCGCCCAGGCTATTGCCTCATCAACATTATCCTGGTTATAATCCCAATGGTGTATCAGCAAAACGGGTTTTTCGGGTATGGCAAATTCTTCCTGCCAGTATTCATACCTGCCGTCGTTGTTCATATCTATAGCAAATTTGCGATGCCCCTGCGAGTTATTCCAAGCCCACATGGTGCCGCCGTTGTTGAGCATACCGCGCCAATAATCCCAGTTAGGGCTTTCTTTCCAGGGCCCCTCCCATTTTGTAACCACAACTGACTGAGCCTGCAAAACAGCGTTCAAAAAACAAACAAGCAACAAGGCAAACCCAACTGCAACAAAAGGGTTTTTGTTAAAAACAACCGGTTTCATAATAATAGAAGTAGGTAAGGTAAACATTGCCCTTTTCGGGCGGCAAAACGCCGAAACATGCAAAAGTACGTATAATAATTTATTTTGCACCCTGCCGGTTGCGGAAAAAAACAAACGCTGTGGATAATTCAGACGTTAGCGCATGTTAATATTTTTGCAAATTTTAAAAATCAGGTCTTCGCGCTGATAGAGCAGGTAATAATATTTTTGTGTGGTGGCATTGCCCTGTTGTGCTTCCAAATAAGCCTTGTAAGCGGCATCAAAAGCCCGTTTTTGTTCTGCCAAATTGCAGTCCGAAGCAGCTATAAACTGCACGCAGCCGGGTTGGGTATAAGAGCACCAACTGTCAAACAGTCCATCGTAATTAGCATCCCATACTTTTTCAATCCAGTTGCCGGCTTCGGCCCAAGCAATGGTGTTATCTGTTCCGTCCTGGTTATAATCCCAATGATAAACCTGTAAAGCGGGTTTTCCGGGTAAGGTTAACTCTTCCTGCCAGCGTTCATACCTTCCGTCGTTGTTCAAATCGTAGCCTATTCTCCGCTCGCCCTGATTGTTGTCAAAAAGCCAGGTGGCGGTATTATTGGCCATGGTTCCCTTCCAATAAGTCCAACCTTCATTGTTGTTCCAGGGGCCTTCCCATTGGCGTACAATATTAGAGGGGTCGTTGGGGTCGTAAGAAATAGATTCGGGTCCTTCCTGAGCAAAGATGCGTGCAGGGTTTGCGGCAATGGTAAAGAGCAAAAAAAGCGCAGTTGCAGTATTTTTGTTAAGCATACCTGCAAAATAAAACAAAACCGTTTTCATGGGCAAAGCAGTTAAAAGTTGAAAAATTGCCCGTTCTATGGGCGGGTTCAGGCAGCTTTAGCGGCATCGAGCCAGCCAATACCAACCGATTCGCCGCTTATGTTGTTTACATCGAGCCATTGCTTAATGGCTAAAATATCGGAATCGCCTCCCGAAAGGCTTGCATTTTTTTCTAATCTTTCCAGCAGCAGGTTATCTGCAAAGGCAATGCGGAGGTCGGTGGTTATTAGTTCGCGCAGGTTGGATTCGGCGGCGGTTTGACGTTTAAAATTGTTGTCCAAATGTATGTTACAAATGGCGCGGTTAAACTCGTACCAGGCAAAGCCGCCGGTATTGGCGCTATTTCGCAGTTCAATGGCTTTATCGAGGTTTTCTTTAGCCGCCCTGTAGTCTGGTATTGTTTTGTCTTTAAGAGCAAAGCCTAATTGTCCAAATACCTGATGGTTTTTATCTTCGGTAGGAGGCGCTTCGGAAATAGCCTCAAAAACCGGTATGGTTCGCTCCATTTTGGTTTTGTTGCTGTTCCAGTTTTCGCTTCTAAGTCTTTGCGCTTCGTTTAATATGGTGGCTTTTACCGCAGGCGAAGCCGTTTTAATTAACTCCTGCAAATCGCGTTCGGGCATTTGCACAGATGTTGAACTGTTGAGGTATTGATTGGCTGTTTCCAATACTTTTACATCGGTAATTTCCTGTACTTCTTTTTCTTTGAGTTTTTTTTCCAGTTCCGAAAACTGCGAGGAGAACACCTTTTCTACCAGCGCCAGGCCTCCCCAGCCGCCAATAAGTGCAGTTGCCACCGACTTAATGAAATCAGATCCTTTGGGGTTGCTGAAATCAAAATCGCCTGGCACAATTAGAAAAATAACAATTGCGCCGGCCATGCCAAAAATACAATTAGCCAAAAAACCAAGGTTCAGGCTGTTTTTATTGTCGCGGTGGGGTAAGGTTACGGTTCCGGTTTGCAAACTGTAAACAAAACCGCCAAAAATGCCCATCAGGCAAATAATTATTACATCGGAATAAGCACCCAGCATAAGCGTTTTATAACTTTGCGTCAAATTTCGGTATTTTTTTACAAAAATCTGATTTATCGGGCAATATTTATTTGCTCGGGAAACAACAAGTTGACAAAATTGGTTATCCTTAATTAAAATTGGCACAAGTTAAATATGGAAATGTTCTTGCAACCCGATGTTTTGCTTAGTTTGCTTACCCTTACCCTGATGGAAGTGGTTTTGGGTATAGACAATCTTGTATTTTTATCAATAGTTTCGGGGCGCTTGCCTGCCGGTGAGCAGGAAAAAGCCCGCAGGCTTGGTTTGGTGCTGGCGCTGGGTTTCAGAATTTTGCTGTTGCTGGGCATTAGCTGGATAGTTGGATTAACCCAACCCGTGTTATCTGTTCACAACTTTGGATTGGCATTTGACCTTAGCTGGCGCGACCTAATTTTAATTGCAGGCGGTATTTTTCTGCTCTACAAAGCCACTACCGAAATTCACCATAAATTAGAAGGAGTGGATTTTTCGCAAGAAGCCAAGCAAATAAAAGGGTTTGGAGCGGTGGTGCTTCAAATTGTACTGCTGGACATGGTGTTTTCTTTCGACTCTATTTTAACCGCCGTTGGTTTGGTAAAGCACGTAGAGGTAATGATCATTGCAGTTGTTATTTCCATGATCATTATGCTGGTATTTGTTAACAAAATAAGCGCCTTTATTGAGCGGCACCCATCGGTAAAAATGCTGGCGTTGTCATTTCTGTTGCTCATAGGGGTTATGTTGCTGGCCGAAGGGTTCCATCAGCATGTGCCCAAAGGTTATATTTACTTTGCCATGTTCTTCTCATTGGGTGTAGAAATGCTAAACATGCGGGTAAGAAAATCGGCAGATAAACCGGTTCACCTTAACCAATAAACCGCTGCCGGTTTTTTTTGCCGGTTTTTACCAAATAACCGCTGCAAGCATTTACTGCAGGTACTTTGGTGGAAACCTTCAGGTATCTGTTTAGACGGTATTGCAGGTTTGGCGTTTTTATGTTAATATTGTGGGTAATTTGCAGCTATGACGTATTTACTGGCAATTTGCAGATGGTTTACGGGTTTTGTCCTGTGTGCCTTTGGTTTTATGCGCGGCATTGATGCAATGGGGTTTTCCTATAAAATTGCCGAATATTTTAAGGTTTTTCATATAGATGAATTTGAACTGCTGTCGTTGCCGGCGGCGCTCATTTTTTGTGCAGCATGTACCTCATGCGGGGTGGGTTTGCTGTTGCGGGTAAAACTGCGCACGGCTGCATTGGGTGCTTTGCTGCTATCGGGCATGGCATCGGCAATGGCTTATTACGCATGGCATTACGGAGTGGTACATGCGTGTGTATGTTTTGGCGATATTTTTGAAACCGGCAGCGCTCTGGGCAACCTATATGCACGGATTTTGGTGATGTTTGTATCGTTGCTGCTATCGGGTTATTACACTTCCCGAAACAAATATGAGTTTAACTCAGACCGCAATTCAACGGCCATGTTCCTTTCGGGGTTGGCCTGCACGGCTGTGGGCATGTATGGCACACTTAACCTGCCGCTTATTGATTTCAGACCGTACAAAACCGGGGTAAACATACTGCAAAGCATGAGCATTCCTGAAGATGCCCCCCAGTTTGAATATGCCACCGTGTTGTATTACCGCAATAACCAAACCGGCTTGGTTAAAGAATTTACCGAAGATAACTACCCCTGGCGCGATACCGTTAACTGGACTTACCAACACATGAAAAATAAAATGGTAAAACAAGGCTACCAACCGCCCATTACCGATTTTATGGTGAAAACCGAAGATGAAAATGATATTACGCTCGATATCTTATCCGATACCTCCTATAACTTTCTGCTTGTTGCAGCCGATGTTTCGCACTCTAACCTTAAAATGCAGCCACAAATTAACCGCCTGTATGAATTTTGCAAAACCAACGGTTACCACTTTCGCTGCCTTACCGCCTCTACTCCCAAGCAAATTGCCCGGTTTAAAATAATAAGCGGTGCCGAGTATGAATTTTGCATTGCCGATGCCACCGTGCTTAAAACCATGATTACCTCCAACCCCGGACTGCTGCTGCTTAAAAACGGGGTTATTGTTAACAAATGGCACTACAACAATTTACCCCCGCCCGAAAAACTAATTACCAAATACGGTTTTGTTCAACGCAAAGAAAGCTAAGCGCCACTCAGCCTGCTTTAGCAAACTTTGTTTATCTTTAACCAAAAATACAAACTAACTATTCTCCCTGTTATGAAAAAATATTATTTATTGAAGGTGCTGTGCTTGTTTGCCGCCATTGTATTGCTTGCCAACTGTAAAAAAGACAAGGTTGACGATGTTAGCGGCATTTATACCGGAACCACACAAAAATGGCAAACCTGGAATAACCCCGATACCGGCAGCGGCAGCACCGATACCACCTATGCCGATACCATAATTGTTACTATGAACAACAATACTGTTTTCATAGGGCAAAACAGTTTTGCGGTTGAAAAAGACCACCAATACTATAGGTTTGAAGGCACCGTTTCTTCTTACTATGCAGGCTTCAACACCCAAACAGACAGCCTCGTTATTCAAACTTACAACTACTCCGGCACCGACCCCGGCAATTTTCTGCAAACCGACATTGAATTTAAAGGCAAAAAGCAATAAAGATTTCATTGGCAGCCTGTAACCTTGCCCAATATTATTATCTTTGCAGCCATTTGTAATCAACAATCAATAACTTTTATTGCCAATGAGTTTACAGGCGCAGCATGGCTATTACCGCTTTCCATCTGTTTTTGAAGACATTGTGGTGTTTGTTTCGGAAGATGACCTTTGGCTTACTTCCCTCAAAGGCGGTCCGGCTCACCGCCTTACAGCCAACCTTGGCACAGTATCGCAACCCTGTTTTTCGCCCGATGGCAAGTGGATTGCCTTTATAGGAACCGAAGAAGGCCCGGCCGAAGTGTATGTTATGCCTGCCACCGGCGGTACTGCCAAAAGGCTTACCTATTTTGGCAGCATCTGCCTTATGTGCGGCTGGAACGGCACCAACATTACCTTTGCCAGCACTTACGGGCAACCGGCCCGCCATGCTACCGCCCTCTATGAAGTAGCCATTGACGGCGGACTGCCGCGCCGCCTTACCCAATACGGCCCCGCCCGAAGCCTGAGTTATAATGGACAAGGCGGTGTGGTAATTGGCCGCAACACCCGCGATGCCTCTTACTGGAAACGCTACCGCGGCGGCACCGCCGGCGTTTTATGGGTTGACGAAAAAGGAACCGGGCAGTTTACCAAACTTCAACCCGTAGCCGGCAACTACAACTGCCCACTCTTTATTGACAACCGCATTTATTTCATTGTTGACCATACCGGGGTTGGAAACATCTGCTCCTGCCTGCCCGATGGCTCTGATTTTCAGCAGCATACCCACCACAACGGGTTTTATGCCCGAAATGCACAAACAGACGGCACTCACATTGTGTACCATGCCGGCGGCGATTTGTTTAAACTCAACCTCAAAACCAATTCGGTTAAAAAAATTGCCCTGCAATATTTTTCGCCCAGAGTGCAAAGAAACCGCAGATTTACAGCCGCCGGCCGATTTCTGGAAAACTACGACCTGAACCCCGCCGGCAGCCACCTTACCGTTATTAGCAGAGGAAAAATATTTGCCTTTGGCAACTGGGAAGGCGCTATGACTCAACTGGGCGATCGAACAGGAAACACCCGTTACAAACTTAGCCGCTGGCTCAACGACAGCAAACGCATTGTAGCAGCCACCGACCAAAGCGGAAACTACCGGCTTTGTGTGCTTAGAACCGATACCGGCGAACAAACCAAACATTTTGACCACGTTGATATTGGCATTCCTTATGCCATGGAAGTTTCGCCCTGTAAAGACGAAATTGTACTTACCAACCACCGGCAGGAACTTATTTGGGTAAACCTGGAAACCGGCGACAAAGCCATTATTGACCGTGCCGAAGCCGGTACACCCTTCGGGTTGCCTTTTAGCTGGGCACCCGACGGCAACTGGATTACCTACGCCTTTCCGGTAACCAAACAAACATCGGCCATCAAACTCTACAGCTTCGAAACCGGCGAAACACACCAGATAACCCAACCCGTATTGTTCGATTTTGACCCTGTTTTCCACCCAAGCGGCAAATATATTCTCTTCTTATCGGCGCGCATCTTTAACCCAGTTTACGACAACCTCCATTTCGACCTCAACTTTCCAAAGGGCATGTTGCCTTACCTTATTACCCTGCGAAAAGACATACCCTCGCCTTTTGTGCCCATGCCAAAAAGCATTGACGAAGACGAAGAAAAACACATTCACCACCACCACCGCGAACTGGAACAACAGGAAAAAGAAAACGCCGACAAACCCGAAGAAAAACCGCAACCCAAAATTACCATTGACTTTGACGGTATTGAAAACCGAATTGTGCCCCTGCCAGTTGCCGAGGGCGATTACCGCCAAATTGGCGTGTGCAAAGACAAAATTTTTTACACCGCCTACGATGTGGAAGGCGCCCGATACCGCGAACCGGCACCAAAAGGCGTTTTATTCTCTTATAACCTGGAGCGCAACGAAGAAAACCTGTTTGCCCAAGGCATAGGTTCTTTCCGCCTATCTGCCGACGGCAAGGCTATGGTGTACCGAACACAGGGCGCACTTAGGGTAATTAGCACCGATATTGACAGCTGCAACAACAAACCACAGGACGAAAGCAACCGCAAAAGCGGCTGGGTTAACCTCGACCGCATTAAACTGTCGGTTGAACCCGCGGCAGAATGGGCCCAAATGTTTAGGGAAGCATGGCGGCTTCAGCAAGAATTTTTCTGGACACCTAACATGAGCAACATTGACTGGCAAAAGGTGTTTGCCCTCTACTATCCGCTAATTGACCGCGCCAACACCCGCGGCGAAGTGTCGGATATTATTTGGGAACTGCACGGCGAACTGGGCACCTCGCACGCCTATGAAATGGGTGGCGACTACAAACCACGGCCACCTTACTATGTGGGTTTTCTGGGAGCCGATATGGAATTTGCCTCCGAACACAATGCCTACCGTTTTGCGCATATTGTTGGCGGCGACCCTTGGGCTCCGCACACCCCGCCGCCCCTGCTGCGCCCCGGTGTAAACATTGCTGAAAACATGCTGCTGCTGGCCATTAACGGGCAACGCCTCAGCCAAACCGAACCGCCCAACAAACTGCTGGTAAACTATACCAACTGCGAAGTGCAACTTACAGTGGCCAACCACGACGGCAGCAATGTGCGCAATGTAACCGTTAAAACCGTTACCGGCGAAGAAGACCTGCGCTACCGCGAATGGGTGGAAAATAACCGCAAATACGTACACGAAGCCTCCGGTGGTAAAGTTGGCTATGTACATATACCCGATATGGGACCAACCGGCTATGGCGAGTTTCACCGCTATTTTCTGGCGGAGTATGACCACGACGGGCTGATTGTTGACGTGCGCTTTAACGGAGGCGGGCATGTATCGCAACTGTTGCTGGAAAAATTATCCCGAAAACGCATAGGCTACGACCTTACCCGATGGGTGGGCTACGAACCCTACCCGCAGGCATCTCCCGCAGGCCCCATTGTTGCCATTACCAATGAACAGGCCGGCTCAGACGGTGATATTTTCAGCCATTCCTTCAAATTGTTTAAATTAGGCAAACTCATAGGAATGAGAACCTGGGGTGGCGTAATTGGTATTTGGCCCCGCAACAGCCTTGTGGACGGCGCCTATACCACGCAACCCGAATTTTCTTTCTGGTTTAAAGATGTTGGCTGGCGTATAGAAAATTATGGCGCAGTGCCCGATATTGAGGTGGATATTGCCCCACAAGATTATGCCCGCAATATTGACCCCCAACTCGACCGCGCCATTGCCGAAGTGTTGGCCGAATTGAAAGCTAACCCGCCCCTGAAGCCCGATTTTAACAGCAAACCCGATTTAACCCTGCCCTGGTAAAACCAGCGAGTTGAACGTGGCTTTTTTTGAACAGACGCCCCCCAAACCTGCTTGCTGTTGCAAAGTACGTCATAAGAGCAGGTACAACCTGCCTGCCAAAATTGCATTGTAGCGCATTTTTGTAAGCATACTAAAGGCCACAACATTACAGCCCATGCAACCCGAAGTAAAACTGGGGCTTAAAGAAAACTGGAAACAATTTACCCTGCTGGTAATTGTAAATGCCTTTGTAGGCGGTATGGTGGGCATGGAACGAACCATTTTTCCAAAGTTTGCCGAAACCACTTTTGGCATAGCTTCAAAAACCGCCATTCTTTCCTTTATTACCGCCTTTGGAATAACCAAAGCCATTGCCAACTATTACACCGGCAAACTTGCCAACCGGTTTGGACGCCGAAACCTGTTGCTGTTTGGCTGGCTGCTTGCCATTCCTATACCGTTTTTGCTCATATACGCCAAAAGTTGGGGCTGGGTAATAGGCGCCAATTTGTTGCTGGGTATTAGCCAAGGGTTAACATGGAGCAGCACGCTGGTTATGAAAATTGATCTTACCGGAGAAAAAGACCGCGGCTTTGCCATGGGACTAAATGAATTTGCCGGATATTTTGCGGTAGGGTTGGTGGCATATTTATCGGGTTTTGTGGCCGATAAGTATGGTATAACTCCCTACCCATTCTACCTCGGCATCTTTATTTCTGTTACTGGTTTTCTTTTAACCCTGTTTTGGTTAAAAGACACCCGAAAATTTGTACACAAAGAAAGCAAGGACAATACGATAGAAAACCTGCGCAATGTGTTTGCCGAAACAACTTATAAAAACAAAACACTTAGCGCCGTAACGCAGGCAGGCTTGGTAAACAATCTTAACGATGGCATGATTTGGGGGCTTTTACCCATTTTGCTGGCATCTATTCATTATGACACCGGGCAAGCCGGCATTATTACCGCCATTTACCCCGCTGTTTGGGGTATAGGGCAGTTGTTTACCGGTAAAATGTCTGACCACTTTTCAAAAAAAGGCATGTTGTTTGGGGGTATGTTGTTGCAAGGTATAGCCATTTTACTTATTCCGTATAGTAATAGTTTTACCTTGCTGGCAGCAATTGCCGCCGTATTGGGCATAGGAACCGCCTTAGTTTACCCTACCTTTTTGGCTGCCATTGCAGCAGCAACCAACCCGCATCAAAGAGCCGAAAGCATTGGCACCTTCAGGCTTTGGCGAGATTTGGGATATGCCTTTGGCGCCATCATTTCGGGCATTACCGCCGATTTACTGGGTATTGAATATGCCATATTACTTATCGGCGCTTTAACCGTTGTTTCATCAATTATTATAAAAGTGCGTATGTCCTAAATCCAAAATGCCGTTTAATATGGGTTTACAAAGGCGGTTAACCTTTGGTTCAGCCAAATGTATTACGCATAAACCACTTTGGCAACATAACAGGTTATTATTTTTTTTAACAACCAAACTAATTTTAAAAATTAGTTTAACATAGCCGCAATAATTAACTTTGCCCGTCCACACTTAAAATCTATACAATTCATGGTGCGGAATGGCGTTATGAAACCGGCAAGAATAAAAAAGGAATGACAGAAGGCAATATCTAAATTTTTCCCATAAATCTTCATGCGTTGACAACACAAAAGATTTATTTTCTAAAAGCAACCAAATATTGCAACGCGGTTAGATTGTACACCGAAACATGCCAATTGAATATGGCATTTTTAAAATGGATTAAGTGCCACTCCTTGATTTCCTTACCAAAATAAGTAAACACACATGCTACTTTCTAATGTTTACAAACACACCGTTTTTGTATGGTTGTTTTGGGCAACCGCTTATGTAGCCTTCGCCCAAACAACAACAATAACCTATACCGCATCCACACAAAACATTGCAAACCCCGAACGAGGCTTCTACCGTTATACCGATTCCTATGCCTCAGCGCCCACATCTTTAACCATATCGGAATTAAACACCATTCGGGCGACTACAGGTCAAACACTGGTTTTCATGTATTTTATATGCTTTTACCAATTCCCCTATCAGCGCCGCCTTTCTCACTGCCCTTCAGAACGATTTTAACAACATACGACAGACAGGTTTTAAAGTAATTCCACGTTTTAGCTATATAAACGATTTATACCCCAATGCACAAGGTGAAACCGTTGCGCCCTACGGCTACGGCGATGCACCCAAGAACATTGTGCTGCAACATATTGCCAAACTGAAACCTGTTTTACAGCAACATGCCGATGTAGTACTCACCCTGCAAAACAGCATTTGGGGCGTTTGGGGCGAAAACTTTTACAGCGATTTTTTCGGTAGAATTGAAAACGTACCCCTAACCGCTCATAATCGGTTCAACCGAAAGGAGGTAACCGACAGTTTGCTGAACGCCCTGCTCCTGCACCTCGCCGGCAACCATATTGCACCAGCAGAACTATTTTTTTTATCATCAATAGCACTCCAAACAACCAACCCGCTGCAACATAAGTTGCCCTTTTATTCAACAACCATTTAACTACCTATTACAATGCCGCTTAGTTTTATTTCCAACACAGAAATTAAAGATTCAGAAACCGTAACAGGGCAAGATATCAGAGAAGATATCTTTAACCTTATCAAATCCGAATTCCCGGGTTTTTCGCCCGAAAGCACTATTTCGCTGAACGAATTAAATAAATATCGAAGGCTATATCTTGCCAAACTGGTACAACAGGAAAGAGGTGAACTTGCCATGCTTGACCTTGATGTAATGCTGGCTATTAAAAACAACGCCATTCTTTCTGAAAACATTGAACCCGAAATAGAAGCTAAACTTACTTACGGACAAAAACTGGCTGATAATATTGCCGAATTTGGCGGAAGTTGGTCGTTTATTATGATATTTTTCTCTTTTCTGTTGCTTTGGATAGCTATGAATGTTTGGGTTCTTACGGCAAAACCCTTTGACCCCTACCCCTTTATACTCCTCAACTTAATTTTGTCTTGCCTTGCCGCTATACAGGCACCTGTTATTATGATGAGCCAAAACCGGCAGGAACAAAAAGACCGGCAAAGAGCCGAACACGATTACAAAATAAACTTAAAAGCCGAATTGGAAATTAAACTCCTGAGCGAAAAAATAGACCATTTGCTGGTTCACCAAAATAAAAAACTATTGGAAATACAGGAAATGCAAATTGACTATTTAGAAGATTTGTTGAAAAAAATAGACAACAAGCAAGGTTAACCATACCACCCGATATTAAATCTGTATTTATTATTGCCCAACAACTAAAAGCTAATAATTACATGAATAGCAGTATTTAACCGTAGAAAGCCTTTTTCGGTTATCTTTGCCGCTGTTCCAAATAATCTGCTCCGGAAAGTTTGAAAACGCAAAACTAAAAAATTACCACTTATGCCACACTCTCCCACAAAAAGAATAGCAATATTTTTATGTCTGTTTTGGGCAACCGCTTATGTAGCCTTCGCCCAAACAACAACAATAACCTATACCGCATCCACACAAAACATTGCAAACCCTGAACGAGGCTTCTACCGTTATACCGATTCCTATGCCTCAGCGCCCACATCTTTAACCGTATCGGAGTTAAACACCATTCGGGCTACTACAGGTCAAACACTGGTTTTCAGGTATTTTATTTTAGATGCTTTTACCAATTCCCCTATCAGCGCCGCCTTTCTCACTGCCGTTCAGAACGATTTTAACAACATACGACAGGCAGGTTTTAAAGTAATTCCACGTTTTAGCTATGTAAACGATTTAAACCCAAATGCCCAAGGTGAAACAGTTGCACCCTACGGCTACGGAGATGCACCCAAGAACATTGTGCTGCAACATATTGCCCAACTGAAACCTGTTTTACAGCAACATGCCGATGTAATACTGACCCTGCAAAACGGCTTTTGGGGCGTTTGGGGCGAAAACTTTTACAGCGATTTTTTCGGCAGTATAGAAAACGCACCGCTTACTGCCCAAAACTGGTCCGACCGCAAGGAGGTAACCGACAGTTTGCTGAATGCCCTGCCCTTGCGCCGCACCGTTTCGCTGCGCTACCCCGAATTAAAATCTATTTACTACAACCTTGCTTTGCCGGCCGACAGTATTACCCTATCCGATGCCTATAACCAAACCACCCTAAGCCGGCTGGCCATGCACAACGATTGCTTTCTGGTAGCTTATAACGATTACACCTTTAACGACACTCTTACCGAAAAACCCTATTGGGCTGCCGAAAGCCGTTATCTGGTCATGGGCGGCGAAACCTGCGGCACTTCGGCATTTTCGGGCTGTGCCAATGCCTTGCACGAAATGGAGCGTTTCCACTGGACTTACTGCAACGATTATTACCACCCCAATGTAATTGCCCAATGGAACAGCGGAGGCTGTTTAGAAGATATAAAACGCCGTTTGGGCTACCGCTTTACCCTTCTTAACGGCACGTTTACCCAAACCGCCAAACCGGGCAATGCCTTTACCCTGCAACTTGCCCTGCAAAATACCGGCTTTGCAGCCCCGGTAAACCCCCGAAACGTGGCGCTGCTGCTTAGAAATACCCTCACCCAACAGGTTTACACCTGCCCCCTACCCAATGCCAACCCGCGCTACTGGTTTGGCGGAACTACCGTTACCCTCTTTGAAACCATTGGCATTGGCTGCCTGCCCGATGGACAATATCAGGCGCTCCTGTATTTACCCGACCCCGAAACCACGCTTCAAAACAACCCTTACTACGCCATTCAACTGGCCAACAACGGCGTTTGGGAAAGTACAACCGGCTACAACAACCTGCTTTTTACCCTTACCATAGATCATACTTATACCGGCGGAACCTCTTACAACGGCGCTCAATGGGCAGGCACACCGCCGCCACAACCGCAAATAAACGGTTCGGCGCTTAATTGCATAGGGGTGGTGGTTAATTATTCAGTTCAAACGCCGGTTTCGGGCAATACTTACACATGGTCGGTAAGCAGCAACGGAGAAATATTATCGGGACAAGGAACGCCATCGGTTCAGGTAAGGTGGA
>NBMY01000125.1 GCA_002212985.1 Sphingobacteriales bacterium TSM_CSS | reverse complement strand
CAGTGGCTTTGGTGGTTTTCCAGTCTTGCGTTTGCTTTTGTTTAAGCAGCCACACAATCTTACATCTCTGCCGATAATGGCTTTAATGTACATGCCCATTTCGGGGTTGCGGGTGGCGTTTTGTTTAAGCGATTCCATAATGGCAAAGGCCGTTTTATTGTCGCCGCGTTCCTGCCGGTTAAGGGCAAGGGCAATCATGCCCTGCATGTATTTGCTGTTGCCGAGCCAGTATTTTTGCGCCTGCCCCATCCAGTAATCAAAAGAGGTTTTGTATTCGGGGTTCAGTTCAACATCGGTAAAAAAGCTGCGGGCGTACAGGTAATGAACAATGAGGTAGCTCAGGTTATTGGCATCTAAGTTTACCTTATACTTAATCAGGTCGCGGTAGGCGCGCTCGGCTTCACCATCAATAAACTGCACGGCTTTTTGCACCATGTTCCACGTATCGGGGTTTTGGCGCACGCTTTTCACGTTCAGGTGGTCTAAATGCCCCATGCCGGCCACAATGTGCTGGGTAATGTACCAGCTTTCGGGCATACCCGGAAACCACGACCAGCCGCCGTTTACCGTTTGTCGTTTTTGCAGTTCTTTTTCCGACAGGGCAAATTCGCGTCCCATGCGGTCAAGGTCAAACAGTACGCCAAGGCGGTTTTTGCGTTCGGTTTCGTTTTTGGCATCCAGCACCCAAGGCGTTTCCTGCAATAAAAGCTGCTTTAATTCCTGATTTTTTTCGAGGTTTGACAACAGGGCGCCGGCGGCATCTTTACCCGATGTGGTTGATGCCGTTATGGCATTGTTTTTCCAGGTTTCAAACACTTTGGCTATGCGGGGCGAGGAGTTGGCAACATGCGAAGCGAGGCTGTTGGCGTAGTAGCGGCTAAAAATTTGCTCGGTACACTCGTGCGGGTATTCCATGAGGTAGGGCAGCGCCTGCACGGCATACCAGGCAGGTTGCGAGGTAAACTCCAGCGTAAGGCTTTGGTGGCGCAGGGTGTTAGATTTACCGGCTTTGGCCATATTGGCAAAGGTAAAGTTGGTGGTACCCTGTCCTCTAACGGGCAGCGGCAAGCTTTCGGTCACCAACATGCGGTTGGTTAATACGGGCAGGGCGTTTTCTTCGCCATCGGAAAAACTGCCCGATTTGGCAATGATGCGGAACACCACGGCCTGCACCGTTTCGGGCACTTTCAGTTTCCAGCTTACCGATGTGCTTTGTTTGCCCGGCGCATTAAAAGATTGCCCGGCGTTGTTGTTTAAAAACAGGTTGTCAACCGGTTTCATTGTAAGGGCATCAAACAGTTGCAGGGTGGCGGTGCCGGCCAGCGCGTTTTCGGTAAGGTTCGATATTTTGGCAGAGAGGTAAATATCGTCATTTTCGCGCAAAAAGCGGGGCACGTTGGGCATTACCATCAGGTCTTTCTGGGTAACCACTTCCTGGGTAATAGTGCCGTAGCTAAGGTCTTTGGTATGAGCCAGCCCCATAAATTTCCATCGGGTAAGGGCTTCGGGGGTGGTAAAGGAAATAATGACCGAGCCTTTTTCATCGGTTTTGAGTTGCGGCAGGAAAAATGCCGTTTCCTGCAGGTTTTTCCGAATTTGCACTTCGTCGCCGCCGCCTTTGGTTTTATCGCCTCCGGGTTCCTGCGGCTGTGCTTCCTCTTTTTCGGAGTGGCCGTTTTTCTTTTTTGCTACCATGCCGTCGGCGGCTTCCATTTCAACCTTGTTCATAGCCATTTCGGCTGCCGGCGCGGGTGGCGCAGCGCCTGCCGGAACAGCCATATCGTATGCCATAGATTTTAAGGCTCTGCCGCGTTGGTAATAGTTTCGGTAACCGTAGCTGCCCAGGTAAAAGTCGAAATTATTGAGGTATTCATAATTCTGGTTCATAAAGCTGTATTTGCTTTCGTTCCAGTAATCGGCCCGAAGTCGGGCTTGTTGTACATTAAAGCCATTATCGGCAGAGATGTAAGATTGTGTGTAGTAATAGGGGTAAATGCTGAAATTCCAGCCATGGTACATAAAGGCATCAAGCGAGGCGTCGTACATGGAGGCCAGCATTTCGGCGGCTACTTTATCGCCTTTGGGTCCGCTAATTTTAAGTTGCCATTCTTCTTTTTGCCCCGGGTACAGTTTGTTGCGGAAGGTTTGTTTTTCTATGGTAAGCTGTTTGTTGCTCCACGGTACAGAAACGGTGTAGGTGCGGTTGAAGAAACGGTTGTATTTAACCATGCTAAGGTGTATAACAAAATTTCCCCGATAGGCTTCTTCAACCTTTACATTGGTCATTTTTTGGGCGCTGCCTGCCGGTATCCATTCGCGCCGAATAATTTTACCGTCGTGCTCCACTTCAAAGAGGAAAAATGCATCGGGTTCGGCGCTGCCAAACAGCAGGCTAACGGTTTGGCCGGGTTCGGCGGCATCGGCGCTTAATTTGCTCCAGAACAGTTCGTTGGCGGGTACATCTTCATCATCATTGGCAAAAACGGTAAACACTTTTTTCCACTCTACTTTTTCGCCGTAGGCATCGGTGGTGGCAAGGGTGGCTAAGTAGCGGCCGGGTTTCCATTGTGCCAGATTGCTGGGGGCAATGGCGGTATCGGTGGCGGTGTTCAGTTCTTTGCTGTACACCTGTTCGGCGCGTTCCCAGGTATCGGGGTTGTTTTCGTTGCTGTATTCGTCGTGCTCAAAAGCGGCGGTAAATTCTTCTTTGGAAAGGGTAAACTTATTGGGTTTTTGCCACAGGCGGTCGCGGTAGGTTTTTTCGGGATGTTTGAGGCGGTGAATGGTTACGGTAACTTTAGCGGGTTCGGGTTCGCCGGACAGGTTGGTTGTTTGCAACCCGAAGGAGGGTTTATTTTGCCGGTTGAGTTCATCGGGCAGGTTTATGTTTGCCAGCATAGACACGGTACCAACGCTAACGGTAAGTTCGTTGCTTCGGGTTTCGCCGTTTACATCGGTTATGTCCACATAAACGGTGTAGTTAAACTGCGGCTTATCGGTTGGTTTTACGGTAAGGTCGGGCAGGGCGGTAAATTTAACGGTAAACTCGCCGTTTTCATTGGTAACAGCGGTTCCCAAGGCTATTTCCTGCTCATCGGAGGTGGGCATGGGGCGCCACCAAAACCACCAATAAGGAAAGACGGCGTTGCGTTTTACGCGGTAGCTTACCTGTGCGTTGTCAATATTGTTGCCGGCGTATGCTTTTGCAACGCCGGTTACGGTAACGGTTTCGTTTAGTTTATAGCTGCCTTTCAGGGGGTTAAAGGTTACCTCAAATTTAGGTCTTTTGTACTCTTCAACCTGTACATTGGTGCTGCCATACTGGTTGTAAATGGTCATGCTGCCGTTGAGCAGGTTGGCGGGTATGGTAAAAGTGCCGCTAAACGAGCCGTACTCGTTGGTTTTAAGGTTTTGTTCGGCAATTTTCTGGCTGTTTACATCATTAAACACCACGGTAGTGGGGCTGTTGGTAACTAAGCTGTTGCTTTTACCATTGGTTTTTATGGTAATGCCTTTAAAATAAACGGTTTGCCCCGGGCGGTAAATGCTTCGGTCGGTAAAGAAAAAGGTTTGGGTGGTGTTTTGGGGTTCGTTGTAATAGTTGTAGGTGTATTGCGAGTTGCTGAACTTGTCTTTACCCTGTGTAAGGGTTACGTCGAGGTTGGCGTAAAAATCTTTGGGTTTGGTGTAGGAAAAACTGCCGTTGTTATCGGTTTTGCCCGATTTAAGGGTTTTTGTTTCGTATTTGCGGGTGTTGTAGTTGTAATCGTTCACAGAAACAACATAGTCAACACCGGACAGCGGCTGGCTGTTAAACCTGCTAATGGCAAAGTAATCAACTTTATCTTCTACGGCGCGGCTAATGCAGCTAAGGTTGGTAATGTTGGTTATATGCCAGGTGAGCGCTTCGCGGTCATAGCTGAAGTTGTCGTTGGTAGCCAGCATAACGAGCAATTTACCAATGCCCGATTTGGGAATTTGAATTTCGGCAGCATGGGTTTGGTAGTCGCCGTCGTCGGGCAGGGCAACGCTCCAGGTGGTTAGGGCGGGCAGGCTGTTGTAGTATTCCAGCATTTTGTCATCGCGGTCAAAGTTTAAGGCTTTGGCTTCCATTTCGGGGGTTAAGTCAACAATTTTGCCGTAAATTTTTTGCACGTTGCGGTAGTTCACCATGGCACGTATGGGGGTTTCGGGTTGGTTGGCCTGTTCCATGGTAAAGCTCAGGCTTTTGCTCATCATTTGGTCTTTGAGTACGGCGCAGTTGTTGGCGCCCCTGCTTTTGGGAAAACGGGCAATGGTGGCATCGCAAATTTCTATGGCTTTTTTGCGGTCAAACTTGTTGAGTTCGTTTTGCTCGGGTATGTATTTATCGGCCAGTTGGTTGTAATACCCGGCAATTTCGTAGCTTATATTTGCCGAAGCGGTATCGGCAATATATTGTTTTTCGAGGTTCAGCAGCGATTTAAAATACCGTTCCTCCTTATCGGGCAAAACAGACGTTTGGCGAACAAAAGAAAGGCGTTTCAGGTCGGCATCAATAAGGGCGGGAATATTGCCGCTTTGGAGGTGTAGGTTTAACAACTGCTGCAAAATGGTAAGGGCATGGTATTTTACCGATAAGGCATCGGTATTGGTAAAGGTAGCGGCGGCAAACACATTAGCGGGGGCAAAGGCATCGGGGGTGGAGAGGGTAAACTGGTCGGCGGCTTTGGTAATATTGGCCTGGTCATTGGCAAAATAATCGTATGCGCGGTGTGCCAGCAGGTCGTACAAGGTGGGGCGCAGGGGTCTTGCGCCCTGAGCCTTTACCAAAATAGCGTCGTACACATCTACGGGGGTTTGTTTCAGTTGTTCGGCATTGCTCAAAGAGGCGAGGTAAAGTTGGGTAATTTCGAGGGTAAAACGGTTGGCATCCCAGGTTTGGTAATCGGGCAGGTCTTGTTGTTTTACCTCTGTTCTGTTGAGTATGCGGTAGCGGTTTTGCTGAAAATACTGCCAGTAAACATCGGCCAAAACCGATTGCAAAACGGGTTGCAGCGGGTATTTGGCGACGGCAATTTCCATTTTCAGGCTGTCAACAATTTTTTGCTCGCTGTTTTCTTCGGTATAAGCGCTGTATTTATACAGGTAAAACACGGCTTTTACCGTTTGGGCGGCATTGTTTTCAGATTTAGCCTTATCATAAATGGCTTTTACCACTTTTCGGGCATCTTCGGTAAGGCCTTTGTTTTCGTATTCGGCCACCTTTTTCCAATCTGCGGCGTAATCGTTTCCGGGGGTGTATTTTTCCATAGTATGGTTTTTTTGCGTTTTGGCACAGCCTCCCTCTGCTGAGGTAAGGACTATAAAAAACAGAAGCAGGGTAAAAATAGCAATGGTGTTTTTCATGGTTGGCATATATTTAAACTTTAAAAACATAATTGGCAATGCGAATGTAGTAATAAATCCTTGCAGCAAAGACTTGCGGGGTAAATTTTGGTTTTCCAATTCTGCTCCGCCTGTTAAACACAATAAACCCGACACTACAAGGCAGGTCCTCTCTTAAATAACAGCGTATAACTGCGCCGCGTTTGCCGCAATAAACAGAGAGATGCAAAAAGTGGTGCCGGGGGTGCTTTTCTTACAAAAACAATGCAAAATACAACTTTTTACCCAAAAACAAAAAGCGGCACATGTTTGGGTAAACATCACCGCTTTTTGAGGTTATTTTGGTAAATAATTTTCTATGCCGAATTAGCCGGTAACCGGCTCGGTTACGTTGGCCGGGTGCAAATGCTCTTCGAGGAACTGCTCCATGGCTTCATAAAATTCAAACTTGTTTTCCTGATTGTGGAACCCGTGTCCTTCATTTTCTTTTACCATATACTGCACCTCTACGCCGTTGTTTCGCAGGGCGTTTACAATTTGGTCGCTTTCGTTTATGTTTACGCGGGGGTCTTTGGCACCTTGTGCTACAAACAGCGGCGCTATAATTTGCTGCACATGAAAAACGGGCGATGCTTCGGTAAGGTGTTGCTTATCTTTCTCGGGGTGGCCAACCATTTCGTACATCATGTCTAAGAAAGGTTTCCAGTAGGGCGGTATGGTGTTGAGGAAGGTAAACAGGTTTGATACGCCTACAAAATCAATGCCGCAGGCATACAAATGCGGGGTAAAGGTTAACCCGGCCAGTACGGCATAGCCGCCGTAGCTGCCGCCGTAAATGGCCACCCGTTCCGGGTCGGCAATTCCCTGGTCAATAAGCCAGTGAACACCGTCTGTAATATCGTTTTGCATAGTTTTACCCCATTGCTTAAAAGAGGCTTCCCAAAAAGCGCGGCCATAGCCGGTAGAGCCTCTGAAATTCATTTGCAGCACGGCAAAGCCGCGGTTTGCCAGAAACTGCACTTCGGGGTTAAAGCCCCACACATCGCGGTGCCAGGGTCCGCCGTGGGGGTTTACCACCACGGGCAGGTTTTTCGGTTCAATTCCTTTTGGCAGGGTAAGATAGCCATGAATGGTAAGCCCGTCGCGCGAGGTGTAGGTAATGGGTTTCATTTCGCACAGGTCGTTTTCATTTAGCCAGGGGCTTATATCGGCTAATTTTTGCAGGTTGCCGGTAGTGGTGTTGTAAAGGTAGTAAGTACCGTAGGTGCGGTCGCCGGTGGCGGCAACAATAAAGTTTTGTTCTTCTTTATCTTTATCAACTACATACACTTTTCGTTGCAGCAGTTGTTCAAGGGTTTGCTGCAGTTGGCGGCGGCCGTGGTCAAAAAAGGCAAACTCGGTAGTCCAGGTAATAAAAGAAGCGCCGAGCAGTTTTTTTTGTTTATAGGAATAAATAACCGAGGCTACATCAACTTCGGGGTGGGCATAAATTTCTTCCAGTTCTTTGCCGTTGGCTATATCAAACACTACCAAAGCCGATTTGTCGCGCCCAATGTTAGATACGGCGTAAACAAAGCGGTTATCGGGGGTAAAGAGTTGGGGCGAAAGTGTTTGGCGGAAATTGGTGGTCATGATGGTACGGAAGGGCTGGTCTTCTGTATCCCGATAGAGGAGTTGGTGGTTTACCCCGTCTGAGGCAACGGCAACCCGAATTTTTCCTTCGTGGTCGGTAAGCCATTCGGCAATATTGCCGGGGTTTTCTGCGGCCATAAGTAGTTGACCGGTATTTACGTTAAAGCGGTAAACGTCAAACAGTTCGGGTTGGCGCTTGTTAAGGGCAATCAGCACTTCGTCGTTGTTTTCGGGCAGTTCGTCCACCAGCCGGGCCACCACATCGCCAAAAGGGGTTATATCGCGGTTTCCGGTTCCGTCTGTATTTACGGTAAAGAGGTGAAAATTTTCATCGCCGCCGTTGTCTTTAAAGTAGAGCAGGGTTTGGTTGTTTGCCCAAAAATAGCCGGCAATATTTCGGTCGGTTTCGGCGGTAATGCGTGTAGGTTCTCCGCGGCCGGTTACCGGTTGCACAAAAATGTTCATGCGGTGTTGGTAGGGTGCCATAAAGGAAATATGGCTGCCGTCGGGCGATATTTTGAATGCTACTTTTTCAGGGTTGCGAAAAAAATCGCGGAGCGGAATTTGGTTTACCATGTTTGTTGTTATTATATATTAAGGTATTAGTTTTGCTGTTTTTCCAGCGAAATGGCAAGCACCTCCTGCATTTCTTTTACGTAGTGGAAAGTAATGCCCTCAATGTATTGGGCATTTATTTCATTTACGTCTTTTTGGTTGGCATGGCTTAAAATGATGGTGGTAATGCCGGCACGTTTTGCTGCCAATATTTTTTCTTTAATACCGCCTACGGGCAGTACTTTGCCGCGCAGGGTTATTTCGCCGGTCATGGCTAAGTAGGGTTTAACACTTCTTTTTGTAAAGGCCGAGGTTAGGGCGGTAAGCATGGTAATACCGGCCGAGGGTCCGTCTTTGGGTATGGCGCCTTCTGGCACGTGTACATGCACATCGGTATTATCAAATACATCGGGGTCAAGCTGCATGGTTTCGGCGTGTGCCCGCAGGTAGCTAAGAGCGGTGGTAACCGATTCTTTCATAACATCGCCTAAGTTGCCGGTAAGGGTAAGGCGGCCTTTTCCTTTGCTTAAAATGCACTCAATAAACAAAATATCGCCGCCGGTTTGTGTCCAGGCCAACCCTACAGCTACGCCCGGCGGGTTGTCGTTTTGGTACAAATCCCGGTCATACACCGGTGCGCCCAATATACGCACAACGTCTTCGGCGTTAAGGCGGGGGTTGTAGTCTTCTTCCATAGCCACCATTTTTGCTGTGGCACGCATAAGGGCGGCAATTTTACGCTCCAGTTCGCGCACACCAGATTCGCGGGTGTACTCATTAATGAGTTTGGTAAGTACAGAGGGGGTAATGTTAATTTGTTTGCTTTGCAGGCCGTGCGCTTCGCGCTGCCGCGGCAGCAGGTGTCTTTTGGCAATTTCTATTTTTTCTTCTACCGAGTAACCGCTTATTTCAATAATTTCCATGCGGTCAAGCAGGGCCGGGTGCATGGTAGCCAATGAGTTGGCGGTGGCAATAAACAATACTTTTGAAAGGTCGTATTCCAGTTCTAAGTAATTGTCGTAGAAGGTGCTGTTTTGTTCGGGGTCCAGCACTTCCAGCAATGCCGACGAGGGGTCGCCCCTGAAATCGCTGCCTACTTTATCAATTTCATCTAAAATGAACAGGGGGTTTCCCGATTTTGATTTTCTTACAGACTGTATAATGCGGCCGGGCATTGCGCCAATATAAGTACGGCGGTGGCCTCTTATTTCGGCTTCATCGTGCAGTCCGCCCAGCGACATGCGCACATATTTGCGTTTAAGGGCTTTGGCAATACTTTTACCCAACGAGGTTTTACCCACACCGGGCGGGCCAATAAAACAAAGTATAGGCGCTTTCATATCGCCTTTCAGTTTCAGCACGGCCAAGTATTCCAAAATGCGTTTTTTTACCTTTTCCAGGCCGTAGTGGTCTTTGTCAAGAATTTGCTGGCAGCGTTTCAGGTCAAAGTTATCGGTGGTATATTCGTTCCAAGGTAAATCCAGCAGCAGTTCAAGGTAATTTACCGACATGCTGTATTCTGGCAGGGCGGGGTTCATGCGTTGCAGGCGTTTCAGTTCTTTGGTAAAGGTATCGTTTACCTCTTTTGTCCATTTTTTCTTTAGCCCGCGCATTTTCAAGTCTTCTATATCGCCTTCATAACTTTCGTTGCCCAGTTCCTCCTGTATGGTTTTGAGTTGCTGATGCAAAAAGTAGTCGCGCTGCTGTTTGTCAATATCGGTACGCACTTTTGACTGAATCTGGTTTTTCAGTTCGGCCATCTGCAATTCGGTGTTGAGGTATTTAAGTACCTGCACGGCGCGTTTTCGGGGGTCTTCGGTTTCCAGCAGTTCCTGTTTTTCGGCAATGCCAATATTGAGGTTAGAAGAGATAAAATGCACTAAGAAATCGGGTTTGTCAATATTGCGCAGCACTACGCCGGCCTCGCTGGGTATGTTGGGCGACAAGCTGATGATTTGCCCCGAAAGGTCTTTAATAGTGGAAATAATGGCCTTAAACTCGTTGTCTTTGGGCGGTGGCACAGAGGGCAACACCTTAATACGGGCTTTCAGTTGGCCTTTTTCGGCAATAAATTCTTCTATGACAAAGCGCTTGCGGCCTTGCAAAATAACGGTGGTACCGCTGTCGGGCATTTTCAGCATTTTAACAATGCGGGCAATGGTGCCGGTTCGGTACAGATCGGCTTCGGTGGGGTTTTCTACGCCGGCATCTTTTTGTGCCACTACGGCAATAAATTTATCGGCATTATTGGCGGCTTTTACAGCGCGCATAGATTTTTCGCGGCCTACGGTAATAGGTATTACCACCTCCGGAAACAACACGGTGTTTCGCAGTGGCAGCAGTGGCAAAATGTCGTTATAGGCATCGGGCGGGCTTTCGCCTTCCTCGCCGTCGTCAAAAGGCAGCAATGGTAAAAATTCTATATCCTCGTCTCCCATCGGAAAAGATTTCAATTCATCAAACATGCTATCTGTCGGGTTAAATCATCAAATAAAAAATTATCTGTCTATGCAACCGGTTTAAAGGTGTTTGCCCTTATACGGCATAGGCCTTTTTAGTGTATTGGGTAAAACCGCAAAAAACCAAATTGGGTTCTGTAAAAACTACTGTTTTGAAACATTTTACGCTTAACTTGCAAAGGTACGGTAAAAGTTGTTTGCCCAAAAATATATTGCGGTTTTATTTTGCGCTGCTTGTGGCTTGACTTTACGCCGGGGCGTTTAAGGCATTGCCCCCGGGAACGTCACATCAAAATGTTTGAAAAAAATGGGTAAGTGCTTTGTGTGCAGCAGTTTACGAGCGCTTTTTGCACTTTGGCGCTTGTTGAGTATGTGTTTGCAGAAGATAATGATAAACTTGCCCGTTTGAAACCCTATCTTTGCAGCCTAAGCCTGTGCCATGCAAGTGTATTATTTTGCCCGATATGTTGATGCCCGCGAGTGGGAGCCGCCGCCAATACCCCCCGATGTGGTTATTTATGAAGATGAAAATTTTGTTCCTGCCGGGTTCAGGGCTGCCAAACGCTATGCTGCAGCCCCTGCCCAAACGGGCAGCGCCCAATACTACCGCCAATGCCTTGCCGATGTTGCCGCTTTTGCCTATGCACCTGCCCAAAACGGCAACCCGCTCATACAGCAGCTTACCATAAACGGGCAGGACCATTGGTTTTACCTGCGCATGTCTTTGTTTTACCGCTACCATGGCATTTATACCTCGGCACAGCGCATTATTGCATCGTTGCAGGAGGCAGGCATAGCCCCCGGGCGCATTACGGCTTTTTATCTGTACCATAACCAGCCGGCGCTGCCGGCGCTGCTGCCCCAAAGCCTGCCGCTGCGCCTGTACATGCCGCCAAACTCGCGCGCCGGAACCAAACAGGGTAAAACCCCTAAGCGCTACATGGTGCAGTACTTGTTAATGTTTTTACTGCGGGCTTTGCTGGGTTTTTGGCAACTGCGCCATATTATTTTTTCAAAAACCCCGAAAAACGTGCTGGTTACCGACCCCGAAATGCTGCAACCACTTACCAATCCTGCCCACCAAAATACTACCATACTTACCGATACCTACCTGGGTTATTTGCTGGAATCCGTAAAAAACCGCCCCGATTTTTTAATATTATCCGAAATTCAGCCGCCCCGGTTAGAAAATGCCCGCCGCCGCCGAATAGAACGCCGCCTGCTGCTGCCCGCCTACCCGGGAAAAACGTTGCATTTTGACGTTTTTACCTTTCTTACCCTCCTGAACCCGGCTACATGGGCGCAATTGTACCGCGCCTACCGCAGGTTACAGGCTATACGGCCGCATACATCGCTAACACCTGCCAACCGGTGCCTTTACGAACTGTTGCCCGGCGTTTTTCCGCTTATTTTGCAGGGCGTTTTCCGGTACAGAGCGGCGCGGTTGTTTGCCCGCATGGTGCGCATTGCCAGCATTGCCACTCCCAATGAGCACGCTGTAAACAACAAACCGCTGGCAGATGCGGTTAAAGCCCGCGGCGGTGTTGCCATTGGCATACAACACGGCGCTTTATCGGTATTTTACCGGTGTTTTCACCCCAACGATGTGGACTACCGGCATTTGCCTCATTACACCATTTTCTGGGGAAGCTATTATCTGCAAACTTTAGAACCCGAAAACCACAACTACACCCCTCAAAATTCGGTTTACCTGGGGCAATTGCGCACCGATATAATACCTGCCCTGTTGCATAGCCTGCAAAAAAGCCGGCTGCACCCCGCCTTAAACAATCAGGCGCCGCTGCTGCTTTACCTACCCCAGCCGCTGGTAGGCGCCGAAGAACCCCTGCGCCAACAAATTGCTCTCGATTTTCTGCAACTGCACCAACATTTTCCGCATTGCCAACTGGTTATTAAACCACACCCATTAGAAACCGACCACCATTTTTTTTACAATATTGCCGCCCAATGCGGCAACCCGCCTTTTTTGCTGCTAACCGAAGAACTGTATAAACTGCTGGCTGTGGCAGATATAGTGCTTACCTACCACAGCACCGCCGGTGCCGAAGCTGTTTACTTTAAAAAGCCGTTGCTGGTGGCCAACTACCTCCAAAACGATGCCGCCGGTTACCTGCAGCAGGGGGTTGCATTGGGCTACCAAAATGCCGAAGAGCTAACGCAACTGGTGTGGGGCATACTCAACGGAACTAAAAAAATTGACCCCTTAAGGCAGCAGGCTTTTATTGAAAACCGTGCTTTTGCCATAGACGGGCAAACCGCCGCACGCTATTTGCAGTTTATTTTACAAGCCAAACCACCTCAGGAAAAAACATGAATCCATTGCCATATACGCCCATATCTTTTATTATTATTAGCTATAACCGGCCGCAAGATACCGCAATAGCTGTGGCCAATGTGCTGCAACTGCAAAATGTGGACGGCTACGAAAAAGATATTGTTGTGATTAACAACGGCTCAACAGTAGCCTATACCCACTTTGAAAATTACTTGCAAAACCTTGCTGCCAGTGAGCAACGGTTGGTAAATTACCACTACAGTTCCGAAAACCTGGGCGTGGCGCGCGGCCGAAATTTGGGGGTACAAATGGCAAAAGGCAACCACCTTGTTTTTTTAGATGATGATGCCGAATTTGAACACAACAATGTAATACCCGCCATACTGGAACTGTTGGCAAAATATAAACCCGATGACATGGTGAAAATAATTGCCTTTCGCGAGTACCGTACCACTACCGGGCAATATTATATTGCCGCAAAAAACAGACAAAGGGCACAACTGCCTGAATTTTTTACCAACTTTTATGTGGGCAGCGGACACCTTATTATGCGCGAAGTATTTGAACGCACCGGACTTTATACAACCGAATTTTTCTACGGCATGGAAGAATACGACCTGGCCTACAAAGCTCTTGATGCCGGTTACCACATTCTTTACACTGCCCATATTACCGTACTTCATAAAAAAAGCCCTCACGGCCGCCAAACCGAAACCACGCTTACCCGCTGGAACTTAGAAAACAAAACGGTAGTTGCCTATAAATACCTGCCCTACATATATGTGTGCAGCCACCTGTTGTTGTGGAGCGCTTATTTTCTGTGGCAATCGGGTTTTAAGGCGGGGCAGTTGCTGCAAGCCTATAAAAACATTGCCGCCAAAATAGGCAATACCCGCCGTCAGCCAATATCGGGTAGTACTTTGAGGTACATACGATCGGTTCAGGGGCGGTTGTGGTATTAGCAGGTTGTGGCAACGCCATAGCGGTTTACACGCGCAACAACTGCATAACCCCCTGCAACGGAATAATAGCCCACGTTGGACGGGAATTGAGTTCGTAGCCCAATTCATATACTGCCTTTTCAAGGAGGCTATACTCAAGCAGGTATTTAATTTCGGGTAGATAGCCAATATCGAGGCGGTATTTTTGAGCCGTTTTAATGTATTTTTGTAAAAACACGGCCACAACGGCGGCATAGTATTTTTCGCCGGCGGCAAAAAGTTGCCTTCGGGGGTAGGTAAATTCGTTTTGCTCGTTAAAAATAGTGGCATAAATGGCATAATGAAAAGAGCGGAACATGCCGGCCACGTCTTTAAGGGGCGATTGCTTCACTTTTCGGTCGTGTATGGCATTTTCTGGTTCGCCTTCAAAATCCAGAATGCAAAAATCATCATTGGGCGGGGTAACCAAAACCTGTCCAAGGTGATAGTCGCCATGCACCCTTATGCGGCGACTGGTAAGTTTTTGGTCGTCAAAATTTAAAATCCGGTTTATCATATCGGCTTTTCGCTGCAAAAACTCGCGGGCATAGTCCAATGCCAGCCCGCTTAACCGCCCCAGGTTGTTTTCTACTAATCCACATCTCGAATCGAACTGGTAGAGCAGCCTGTTTTTAAGCCAAACGGTATAGTCGCTGTTAAAATATTGGGGCGCAAAGCGGGCATCCTGCACATCTGAAGAAAGGGCAATGTGCATTTGTGCGGTTCGAAGCGCCAGTTGCTGTACGCTTTGCAACACATCAAACCCAATGAGGTTAACGAGCGACTCTGAAAGCTGGTTGATTCTTCGGGGGCGCAAAAGTTTTACCTGTTCAATGGTTTCAACATCGGTTTGTTTGTCTTCAATGCGTTTAAAGTATCGCAAAATATGTTGCAGCATAAATGGCCAGGCATCGCCGCGGTTTTCAATGCGCTCCTGCATTAACCCCACCGATACATCATAACTACCTTTTCGTTTCCATGTAATGCTGCCGGCAAAGCGGGGCGAGTGCTTAAACCCGGCACGCTCGGTAAGAAAATAGGTAATTTCAGAATCGGGGTTTGGGTCTCTAAACAGTCGGCGGTAAATTTTAAGGAAAAACCGTTCATCATAAACTATGGAAGTATTGCTTTGGTCAACCCCCAACAAGCGCGAGTTAATATTAAGTTCATCGGCATTTACCAGTGCCATTTCTTTTAACACAGACCCGCGCAGAAAGTGCAAAAACCCGCTGCCAACTTCTACGCTGGCATTATGAAGCAGATACCGGAACAGTTGTTGCCTGAAAACATCGGTATAAAGGGCATCTACCAGCAATCCGCTTTCGCCGTTTACAATCACCGGGGTAATAACCGATTCCGGTTCCTGTTCGGTATCGGTTTGTTTAGGCACAAAAGCCACTGGTAAAAAATATTGCTGTGCCAAGCCGGTTTCGGGTACTACTTCTATTACCAGCAGGTACGCGCCTTTAGGTGTTGGCAGCGGAAACGGCAACACTTTGTCTAGTACAAGTTGCTTTAAAACGCTGGTTTTGGCGGCAAACCACCTGCGTTCCTGCAAATAGGCCGGAAAAACAGCTTCGGTAAGGTGGTTTACGATTGAGGGGTCGTCAAAAATTGTATCCCAAGAGTTATCGGTAGTAACAGGCGAGGTAATAATCATGGCAGTAATCAATAATTAACGGGGGAAATGAAACAGGTTATGCTATTCACACAAAAGTTTGCCTGTAAACATCGGGTATTTTTGCCAAAACAAAAACTAACCTTCCAAAAAAATATACGTTGCCGGTCTTTGAGGCAATTTCCGGTGCGTGGGCCTAAAAAAGTCAGCAATAGTTTCGCCGCCAAAAAAGGTTCAATATTTCGGTTTTACAATCCCAGCAGAAACTGCAGGGTATCTGTATGGTCGGCATAATCCGAAAGACGGGGCTGCTGCGCACTACCAAAGGGCACAAAACTGCTGCCCGGTTGCGGGGCTGCCACCACGCATTGTATTTGCTCATGCTGTTCAATGAGTTTGTTGCTCAAATCATTTTCATCGGCATAAAATTCGTAATGTACAACACTAACCGGCGAGGCTACTGCGCTGTTTTCGAGCAAAATAAGAAAATCGGATGCAAAATGCGGCTGCCGGTTGAGCAGGTACACCGATCGGTAATAGTCGTAATTGTTTTTATACTTATGGTGTTGCATTATACCGGCATAGTGCTCAAGGTGGTTTAGCAGGTAGGGGAAATGGTAGTTTTGCGGTACCATGAGTTTTGAAACATTGCGGCACCCCAACCCGTAGTAATCAAAAACATCTTTTCCCAGCAGGTCAATTTCGGCGGGTGTTTCGGCACCGGTGAGTATAGCCACCGAACTTCGGTTTTTTCTTATGATATGTGGGTATTTACCAAAGTAATGCTCAAAATAGCGCGCCGAGTTATTGCTGCCGGTGGCAATAACGGCATCAAAACCTTTTAGTTGCTCTGTAATTTGGAGGTGTTGGTGAAATTCCGCATCAATTTGTTCGAGCAGAGAAACAATATAAGGAAACAGTTGGTTATCTTTGGCCGAAAGTTTAACCTGTGCCTTGTGCCCGCTGATGAATATACTCAAAAAATCGTGAAAACCCACCATCGGAATATTGCCTGCCATAACCAACCCAATGGTTTTAACGGTTTGAGGTAAATTATGTATCTTGTAGCCGCTTATCCAGTGGTTGAGTTCTGCTTCGTTCAGGTAGTTGGCAGTTATGGTTTCTAAAGCCTGCCATACACTTTGGGGCGTAAACCAAGGGTTATAGGTACAGGCGCGGTTCACAACGGTTTGCAGCTCGGCCGGGCGTTCTTTAAGTTGCCTGCCCAAATCGGCCAAAACCCGGGTGCGGCGGTGTAATTGCATCATGATAGGTTCAACCTTTTAAACTAAAAATTGTTCAAAGTAGCAAAATTAACCAATAACCCGATTTTTTTAACAACCATCAAATTTTTATACCATGGCTATCATGATAACTGATGAGTGCATTAACTGCGGCGCCTGTGAACCCGAATGCCCCAATAATGCCATTTACGAAGGCGGTGTAGAATGGGCACTCGAAGACGGCACCACTGTTAAGGGTTCTGTTGCATTATTAGACGGTACGCGTGCCGATTCCTCGGAGCGCTTTGCCCCCATACAGGAAGATTACTACTATATTGTGCCCGATAAGTGTACCGAGTGCATGGGATTTCATGAAGAACCCCAATGTGCCGCCGTTTGCCCAGTAGATTGCTGCGTACCCGACCCCGACCACCGGGAAACCGAAGAGCAACTGCTGGCAAAGAAGGAAAAACTGCATAGTTAACCACCGCCACCGCCCCAGTTTTGTAAACAAAATAAGCCATTCCGGGCTTGTTTATGTAACCTATTGCTTTTGCGGCAGTCTAACTATGAGCAAAATTAAAACCCAAAAAAATATAACAAACCATGTTATTTAAAACAAAATTGCCGGCAGTGGGCAGCGCGTGGTGGTGTTTGCCGGTGTTTGCCTTTTTTTTACTCAGTACACAAATTTTTGCTCAAAAAAGCAGTGCTTTTTTTATTCAGTTGGGGGCATTTAAAACCGTACCTCAGGATAAAGTGGACAAAGTAAAAGATATAGCCTCTGTTTTCAGCGAGAAAACGGGCAAAGGCCTGCTGCGCCTTATGTTGGGGCAGTTTACCTCGCGTCCCGAAGCGGAAGTGGCGCTTAAGGAAGTAAAAAAGCGCGGGTTTCCCGATGCGTTTGTAGTAGAACGCCCGGCGGAAAAAGTACCTACCATATATGATGCCGTTGATATCCCCGATAATCAGCAGGTGGCGCCTAAACCTGGGCCTGCAAAGCAAAGTGGCAATGCCTACATGGTACAGGTTGGCGCATTTAGCGGTAAAGTACCCATAAACGAAATTCTTGCACTGGTAAACCTTGGCAATATTTATACCGAAGTATCGGGCAATATGACCAAAGTGTATGTGGGCAATTTTGTTAACCGCGGCGCCACAGCCGATGCGCTTGCTGCCGTAAAAGCGTCGGGGTTTCAGGGGGCTTTTGTAAAGGAGGTGCCGCTTGAATCGGTAAAACTGCTCATAGAGCAAAAGCAAAACACGCCACAGGTAAATATACCGGTTGCCCCCCGTTATGCCTCGGTGCAGTTTGTAAATTCTATAACCGGCTTTACCCTGGAAACCCCCTCAGACAGTGTAGAAATGAGCGGCAGCATTTTTCCGGTTACCGAAAATGTGCTGTTGTTTCAGGGCTTTTTGCGCATAAAAGGCGATATGTACGGGCAAACCCTTTTGCTGCGCTCTGAAAACGGCGGTAAAAACTGGAACGAGGTATTTCTTGGCGAATATGGTTATGATATTGTTTACCTTGAATTTGTAAATGACAAAACAGCTTACCTTGTTACTTTTGGCGTGGTAGAGGGTCCGGGTGTGCTCATGATGTACCGCTCTGACGATGGCGCAAAAACGTGGAACGAAGTGGCAGAAATACCCAAAAACGAACATTATTGCACCCCCTCTTATATTCGAATGAGCGATATGCAAAACGGTACTGCTGTTTATGATTGCTTTGACGATGCCCTGCGCCTGTGGAGCACTACCGATGGGGGTAAAAACTGGCTGTACAAAGGGGTAATGAATAAAAAAGCATTTGAAGCCCTGCCTCCGTATCAGGGCAGAAGCGAAAACGGCATTTATGCTACCCTTAACGGCAGCGTGTTTTTTAAGGAAGTTCCTGCAAACAATGCTCTTATTGTGTACCGGCTAAACCAAACTGCCAACACGTGGGAAGAGAATTTCAGAATGAGCCTTGTTTACCGCCTTAAAGAGGGTAAAATACTGCCGTTTTAATTTTTTACCCTATTTATAGAGGATAAAACCCGTTTGCCATACTGCTACAGCAAACGGGTTTTTACATTGGCTTTGAGGCTGTTGAGCAGTTTGTAAAGCCCGAAAAAGGTGCGGTTTATATACAACACATGCTGCGAGCCGCGGGGCTTGCCCGAATTGCGTATTTCGGGCATACGGGCTAATTGTTCGCCGTATTCATAGGCGGCTTTCATAAAAGAATCATTGGCAAAATCAAAGGTTTCGTGGCGGAAGGGGGCAGCCAACAGGTTAATCATTTTGCTGAAAACCGGTATAAAAAAGTCTTTATCGGCTTGGGTATCATCGGGGTAAATCATGCTTAGGGCAATAAACCGTTTTTCGAGTTCGGCCGGGTTGTTCAGCACAAGGGGGTTTGCCACGTCAAAATAAGGTTGGTAAAGCGATTCGGGAATTTCTTTTACGCAGCCAAAATCCAGTACAGCCAGTTTACCATTGGGTTGTACCAGAAAATTGCCCGGATGCGGGTCGGCATGGGTAAGGCGCAGGTTGTGCATCTGAAAGCTGTAAAAATCCCACAGTGCTTGGCCAATTTGGTTGCGCAATTCGCGGCTTGGATTGCTGTTTATAAAATCGGTTAAATGTACGCCGTTCAGCCAATCCATGGTTAAAATTCGTTTTGAGGAGAGTTCGGGGTAGTATCGGGCAAAACTCAGGTTTTCAAGCTGGTTGCACTTTTGACTGATGCTGACCGAGCGCTGTAGTTCCAGTTCGTAATCGGTTTCTTCCAAAAGTTTGTTTTCTACTTCGTCAAAAAAGATTCTGACATCTTTTTCTTTCATATTCAGCAGGCGCAGGGCAAAGGGTTTTACCAGTTTAAGGTCAGATTTTACACTGTCTGCCACGCCCGGATACTGAATTTTGACGGCTAATTGCCTGCCGTTTTTTACTGCGCGGTGCACCTGCCCTATGGAGGCTGCATAGGCGGCCTGCATATCAAACTCATCAAAGAGTTCCTGGGGCGTATGCTGCATGTATTGTTTAAAAGTTTTAACTATTAGCGGACCCGACAGCGGCGGTGCGTTGTGCTGTGCCATGGAAAAAATATCGGCATAGGTATCGGGAAGCAGGTTGCGCTCCATACTTAGCATTTGGGCTACTTTTAAGGCACTGCCTTTTAGTTCGCTAAGGGTTTCGTAAATATCGCCGGCATTGGCACGGTCTAAATCTTCGCGGGTTACTTCCTGATTAAGGGCTTTTTGGGTATAGTGTTTTACGTAGTTGGCGCCTACTTTAAAGCCTGTTTTTACAAAGCGGGTTGCCCGCTCTACTTTTGAAGCAGGTATATTTTCTTGCTCTTTCATGGCAAATAACTGGTTTGGGGCAATAGGTGTGTGCAAAATAGCACACCATAACAACTATTATAAAGTGGTAATTGTTCGCCTCCGAATGGGGGTTTACCGGCAAAAGAAGTTGTATTTTTCGGCAGCATCAACTATGCCCAGTTCTATGCTTTTTTGCAAATCCTGACAACCTTCGTAGCGGTTGTAATTGAGTATTTTGGCTATGCCGCGGTTGTAAAACGCTTCGGCATAACCGGCATTTAGTTGCAGTGCCTGATTATAATCCAGAATAGCTTTGTCGAAATTGCCAAACAACATGTGTACGTTACCCCTGAAGTTGAAGAGTTGGGGGTTGGCGTTGTTTTGTGCTATGCTTTTGTTGGCGTCGGCCAGGGCGCCGTTATAGTCGCCCAGCATTTTTTTGGCAACACCGCGGTTGTACAGGGCATCGGTAAAAACGCTGTCAATAGACAACACCTCGTTATAATCTGCAATTGCCCCCATGTTATCGCCCACATTTTTGCGTAGCACAGCGCGGTTAAAGTAAGCATGAGCAAGGTCTCTGTTTATTTCAATGGCTTTTGAGAAATCTGCTTTTGCATTATTTTCGTTGCCGTTGAGTTGGTGTGCTACTCCTCTGTTGTAATAGGCCAGGGAAAATTCCGGGTCGGAATGAAGGGCTTGGTCAAAAGCGTCAATGGCGGCCCGGTAATCTTGCTGTTGAGTTAAAATTAACCCCATGACATTATGTGCCAATGCCGATTTTGGATACAGGGTAAGCGCTTTATTTGCATCTGCAAGGGCTTGGAGGGGGTTACCTGCTTGTAGGTAGGTCAATGCCCGGTTAAGGTAGGTAATGGTATCATTGGGCATAAGTTGCAGCATGGCGCTGTAATCATCAATAGCTCCCTGTAGGTCGTTGAGTTCAATTTTTGCCAGCGCTCTTTGGTCTAAGAGGTTTTGTCCGTAGGCATTAAGGGCAAGGGCGGTATTAAGGTCGGTAATGGCGCCTTTGTAGTCAAAAAGGAGCATTTTAAGTTTTGCCCGTTCATCGTAGAGTTGGTTCATGAGCGGGTTTAGTTCCATAGCTTTGTTATAATCTGCCATAGCTTCGGTATCTTGTCGCATACGGGTGTAGGCAATAGCCCGTTTCATGTAGGCTTCGGCATAAGAGGGGTCAATTTGAATGGCGTTGGTGTAGGCAAAAATTGCACCTTCCAAATCCATCATTTTCATGCGGTTATCGGCATCGTTTACCAAATTCATGGCCCTTGACCGGGCACTCTGTCCACCCATATAACTTTGGGCGGTTATGGCGGTATTAGCCCAAACAATTGCGAGGAACAAAAAAATGCGCATCATATAAAACGGGTTTAGGGTTATTAAAATTAATTATTGTGCAATATGCCGGCCGAAAAAGCAATGCCGGCTAATATTTTATAATGTTTTGCCTTTAGTTCAAGTAGTTTTGCCTGCGCCTCAATGAGTTTTGATTCGCGTGTATTTACCAAAAACAAAGAACTTTCGCCAAACCTGAAACGGGTATCTTCGCCGTTGGCCAGCGCCTGATAGTTGTTTACGGTTTGGGTATAAAGGTCAATTTGGCGGCGGTTGTTGAGCAATTGGTTATAGTACGCTTCCAGTTTGTTGCTCAGTTCCAGTTGTTTTTGTTGCAGTTGCAGGTTGGTTTCGCGTATTTTGAGGCGCGTAAGTTGCAGGTTGCCGCGCTCGGCGCGCAAAAACAGGGGCATACTAAATTCAAGCCCCCATTTGTAGTTCTGAAAAAAAGGGCTGTTGCTGCCGTTGCCGCCACCGGCATCAAAAAGGTTAATGCCGTTGCCCAGCAGATTATAGTTAAGGTTGAGTTTTGGTTTCAGTTTTTCGGCTTTCAGTCGGCGTTCTACGTCAAGGTCGGCCAGTTTAAATCGGTATTTCAGCAATTCGGGGTGTTGGCCGGGCAGCATTCCGGCAGCAACGGTTATTGAGTCGGCCGATATGGTTTGCAACTGCAGGCTGTTGAGTTGTGGGGGCACCAGTTGCGGGGTAATTTCGAGTGGCGTATCGTTTTGGTACCATAAAAAGTTAGACAGTGCCAGGGTTGCATTTTGGTAACTGAGTTGGGCTTCGTTTTGGTCGTAGGTTCGGTTTTGGAGTTGAATAAGTGCCTCTAAGGTGTCAATGGCCGGCCTTGCTCCTTGCACAAAAGTATTTTTTACCCACTCTAAGCGCAGTTGTGCCAATTGTACGGCTTGTTGTTGCAGCAGCAGGGTGTTATAGGCCAGTGTCCACTCCCAGTAAGCGTCGGTGGCGTCAAAAAGCAGGCTGTTAATCATTTGCAGCCTTTGCGCTTCGTTTGCCTGGGCAAAAATGCGTGCCTGTTTAAGGGTGGCTCTTCTTTGGTCAATTACCAGCCCCTGCAACACCGATACCGAAATACCGGCAAAGGCCTGTCCTTCATCGGGCAATGTTTCTTCGGGGTTTAAATAATTGCCGTTGCTAAGGTTGTATCCGCCTTTCAGTTCCAGTCCGTACCACGTAGGAATTTTAAATCCGCTTTGCGAGAGGGTAAAGTAGTTTTTCCCGTCAAAAGATTTTTGTTCGAGGTAGCTGTACAATTGTGGGTCGAAACCGCCTTTTGCCTGCAGCAGTTGTGCGGCGGCCTGTTGGGTAAGCAGGTTGCTTTGGCGGGCTACGGGATGATATTGTTTAATGAGCGAAAAAAGCGCCTCCTGGGTAAAAACTTTTGCGCTTGTGTCGGGCGGCGTACTTTGGGGGAAGGCGTTATTTGCTGCCAAAAACAACAGGCAGTTGAAAAGCAGGTATAGAAAAAAACGAAAGGGTATCATTTGGCAATAGCTCTTTTTGGCGGTTTTAGTTTAGGCAGTTTAGAGGTTTCGCTATCGTAGTATTCGGGCGGAAATCCGTTGAGCTGTCGCCAGAATTCATACCAAAGGGGCACATCGCTGAGCAGTGCCAGTCCTTCGGCGCCCGAACCTGCCCGAAGCGGCGCTGGCCAAGGCTGCTCATCGGGGTCGGGTGCAACCAAAATTCGGTATAAGTCATTTTCGCTGGTAATATTGTCAATGGCAACCACGCGACCGCCAAAAGTGCCGAAAGAAACGCCCGGCCAGCCCGAAAAAACAAAGGCCGGCCAGCCGTCAAAGAGGAATCGCACTTTTTCATTCACCTTTATAAGTGGCAAATCCATGGGTTTTATGTACATTTCTACGGCAAGTTGGTAATTGGCGGGCATAATGCTCACCACATCGTCTCCTTCTTTTACTGTTTCGCCAATACCGGTTTTAATGGCTTTGGTAATATAGCAGTCTTGCGGAGCCAGAATATGGTAAAACTGCGAGCGCACGCTGTAATTGGCATATTGGTTTTGCAATTTGGCCACGCCGCCCTCGGCATCGTACAGGGCAGAAAGGGTGCTGAACCGGTCTGATTGTGCTTTGGCAATTTTATCGGCATATTCGCTTTCAATAGCGTTAAGTTCAATGCGGGCGTTGAGCAACTCGTTTCGGCTGGTAAGAAATTTATTTTCCGAAGCTATTTTTTTTGCCAGGGCTTCCTGAAACTTAAGCTGTCGTTGCTCCAAGTCGGTGAGCGAAGCCAGCCCTTTGTTGTAGAGTTCCTGCTGCCGGTCGTACTGTAGTTTGGTTACGTTATAATTGGTTTTGGCGGCTTCCAGATCAATGCTGTCAGACTGTATTTTTAACTCGGTTTGTCTTACTTTATTTTTGGTTTGCGAAAGCTTGAAATCGCGGTTTTCGGTAAGGGCTTTTACCTGATTTTCGAGGGCGCGTGCCTTATCGGCATAAGACCCGATGGCAGATTCTTTGGCTTCTACCTGCATGGCTGTGCGGTTTAGCAGTTGGGGGTCAAAGTAATCGTCTTTAATTTCGGAAATATATACAATGGTGTCGCCTTTTTTTACCAGTTGTCCCTCCCTTACATACCATTTTTCAATACGTCCGGCAATGGTGGTTTGTATGGTTTGCGGCCGGTGTTCGGGTTTAAGGGTGGTTACCTTGCCTTTTGCCCTTATATTTTGAGTCCAGGGTAAAAACATGGTAACAATAAACAGACATAAAAAACCGATAAGCCAATAAGCCAGAGCACGGTTTCCACTCCAGATTTTGGTTTGGGTAAATGAGGTATAGCGGGTTATATCTATTCTCTTATCAATGTTGTTGTCTGATATGTTGAGCATAGTATTATTGGACGGGTGTGTTTAAAAAACTTTGCCGGATGGTTTATGAGTTAAAAATATCGTTGTAGTAGGGTTTTTGCAAAATACTTTCAAATGTGCCGGTATCTATAATATGCCCTTGTTTCATAACAATAATGCGGTTGCACAATGCCGCCACATGCGGGTTATTCGAAACAATAATCAGAGTCCAGCGGCGGGTGGGGTGTGTAAGGTATTGCAGAATTCGATCCTGTTCTGTTGCCTCCAGTCCGGCGGTAGGATCTTCCATAACAAAAAGGCGTGGCTGCGAAATAATGCTTCGGGCAAGAATTATTTTTTTTACCACACTTCTGGGCAGGGTTTTACCTTCCGGAATAATTGGGGTATTAAACCCTTCTTTCAGTTGCTGTATAAACTGTGTAAGCCCCACTACATCGGTGGCTTCAATAATTTGTTTTATATCTATTGCCGGATTACCCATGGTAATATTTTCTTTAAGCGTACCCCTGAAAATGTCTTCGTGTGAGCAATAATCGCCAATATGGGCACGCAGGGAGGCAATGTTGAGGTTTTTTGCCGGAATGCCGTTGTAGGTAATGCTACCCTCAAAGTTGATGAACAGACTTGCCAGAATTTGCGACAAGGTAGATTTGCCCGAACTGTTATAGCCCGAAATGCAAAGGCGGTCTTGTGCTTCTACTTCAAAACTAAGCCCGTTTATAACGGGGTCTTCGGTGGGAGCAAAACGGTAAACAAGGTTGCGCACCTGCAGACTCATGCCTTGCCCGGTGTCTATTTGTTCAAAGGCAAGCCCATCAGCCTCTTCCAACGGAAGGTCGGTAACAGTGCCCAATTTTTCAACGGCGGTAAGCACATCATAAATGGTTTCCATGCTTAGTATGAGTTTTTCTACAGAGTTTACCACCAGCAAAATTACAATTTCTGCCGCCACAAACTGCCCTATATTTATTTGGTTGTTCATGACCAGAAAACTACCCACAATAAGCAAACCGGCAATGGTAATGGTTTTAAAACCTATAGAGGCAATGTATTGCCACAGCAGTATGGAAAAATGTTTTTTTCGGGCAGCCAGGTAATTATTGGTAATTACATCGGTTTTGTTAAGCGGCAAACTGCTGTTGCCATGCAGCTTAAAGGTGTTCATGGTGCGTGCAATTTCTTCCAGCCAGTGCGCCACTTCATATTTATACTTCGATTCTTTGAGGCTGGTAGTTACACCCTGCGGGCCTGTTACGTAAAAAATAATCAGCACTACTCCAACTACCAATACGCCAAATAACAAGAAAAGCGGATGGTAGAATGATATAAGCAACAGTCCGAACAGAATTTGCAATACCGATGCCGAAAAATCCATCAGTATTTTGGTAAGCCCTTTTTGAAGCGAAAGCGTGTCAAAAAAACGGTTTATCAATTCGGGCACATATTGTTTGTTGAGCGCTTCCAGTTTCAGACGCGGTATGCGGTAGGCAAATTCAAAAGATGCACGGGTAAAAATGCGCTGCTGAAGGGTTTCTGAAATGACCATTTGCATTATTTGCAACCCGCCTGCAAGTATTACCCCAATGGTAACTATACCTATCAGCACCACCCACGAGGTTATCATCTGGCCACCTGCTATAATGCCTATAATGGCCTGCACACCTAAGGGGAGCGAGAGGTTAATTAATCCGTTAAAAATTGAGTATATATAAAGGTATCCTATGTCTTTTCTGTCCACCGAAAGCAGCCGGAAAAAGCGTTTCAGGGGTGTTAGCGAAGCATTATCGGAAATTGCTTTTTTGTCTTCGGCCATGAAATTATTATTTTACTATCTTTAATGGTAGTTTTACTATTAAAAACAATCTGCTTTCTTTATTGTTCAGTCAGGCAGACAAATTTATAAAGGTCGCCAGCCGGAAAGTAATAGTTATTTACCGCTCCGCAACAAAGCGCGTAGAAGGAATAACCCCTGCCAGGCAATCTGCGAGAAAGTTGTTGCGCCCGCCGTTTACAATTACCACCTCTATGCCTTTTGCCGTGCAAATTCGGGCGGCATCCAGTTTAGAAATCATACCGCCTGTACCCAGTTTTGATGTAGAGCTGTCAACAAAAGGAGCAACAGCATCAATGTCTTTTACTATGTTTATCATTTTAGCATCGGCATATTGGTGCGGGTTTTTATCATACAGCCCGTCAATATCAGAAGCAATAATGAGTTTTCCGGCGCCAAGCAGGCTGGCAACTAAGGCAGAAAGTTTGTCATTATCGCCTAAAATCAATTCTTCTACTGCCACCGTATCATTTTCGTTTATGATGGGTAGGTAATTGTGGCGCAGCAATTCGTAAATGGTATTTACGGTGTTCTTTTTCGATTCTTCGTTTTCAAAATCGCGGTAGGTCATCAGGCATTGGGCAATGCGTATGCCAAAGTCGCCAAACACTTCGCTGTACATTTGCATGAGTTTGGGCTGCCCTATGGCCGACATTGCCTGCTTGGAAGCCACGGCATTTTGCCAGTTTGCTATGTCAATAAACTGCCGCGCCGTAGCAATAGCGCCCGATGATACCAATACCACCCTGCAGGTTTCCTGTAGGGCTACTATTTGGCGCGCAACATCTTCCATTTTTCCTCTCGAAATGCGGTTGGTGCCGGCTGTAAGTGTAGAACTGCCTAATTTCAGCACAATCAACTGCTTATTCTCTAATTTGTCCATTGCCCCAAATATACCATTTGTTTGTTACCAACTGTGTAAGGCCCAACGGCCCCCTGAAATGCAATTTTTGCGTACTGATGGCTATTTCTGCTCCCAGCCCAAACTCGCCGCCATCGGTAAATCGGGTGGAGGCATTATGAAAAACCGCAGCGCAATCAACGGTTTCCTGAAATTGCCGGGCAATGGCATTGTTGGCGGTAATGATGGTAGCCGAATGGCCGCCCGAATAGCGGTTTATTTTTTCAATGGCTTCTTCTGCCTCCTCAACCAACCCGAACAGTATTTTTGCCGATAAAAACTCTTCGTAATACAAGCCTTCTCCGGCGGGTACCGGCTGTAGGCCGTTGTGCAGGGCAGGCAGCGGCTCTTCGGCAAAAATGGCAATGCCCACCTGTTGTAAACACGCAATAAGCATATTTAGTTTTTGGCGCAGCCCGGGCAGGTTGCGGTTAAACAGCACTTTATCCAAGGCATTGCATACACTTAGCCGTTTTTTACCGTTCAAAATAATGGCAATTGCCATGTCAAAATCTGCATCGTGGTGTACATAGGCAAAATTATTACCGCGGCCGCTTACCAATACCGGCACGGTAGTGTTGCTCTTCACAAAGTGAATAAGCGCATCGCCGCCACGCGGTATTATTAAATCTATTTTGCGGGTATTTTCTTTTATAAGCCGTTGCGTTTCGGCCCTGTCTAAATCAAGGTATTCTACAAAGGCTGTGTTTGCGCCGTTTCTTGACAAGGCTTCCTGCCACAACTTAACCAAATACAGGTTGGTGTTTTTGGCTTCTTTACCTCCTTTGAGCAAAATTTTGTTGCCTGCCTTAAAAGCGCTGATGGCTGCTTCTACGGTAACATCGGGTCTCGATTCGTAAATGATAAGAATAGTGCCAAACGGTACGGTGCGGTTTTCTATCCATAGTCCGTTGGGGTGGCGGTAACTGCTTAATACGCGCCCTTCGGGGTCGGGGGTATTTTTCACCACTTCAATGGCATTGCACATTTGCGCAATTTTTTTGCTGTCAATTGTAAGGCGGTCTAACAGTGCGGCATCAATTTCGGCGGCATTTTGTGCTATATCCAACCGGTTTTGTTCCATTAGTTCATTGCTGTGCGCCATTATGCCGTTCTGCAAGTCGGTAAGTATCTGGTTTTTATCCATTTCTCGGGTAAATCTAATGTAAATTTCGGTAAAGCATGGCAATTTAAGTGCCACTGCTGTATAAACTTGTGTTGTAAGCAGGTTGTTAGTACAAACAAAAATCCCCTCCGGAGAGATGATACTCCGAAGGGGATTTTTTAAAATAACCCAAAGTTTGGTTACTATTTGCTCAGCATTACTTTGCGCGACAGTACAGCTTCGCTGTTTTCGAGGCGGATAATGTACATGCCGTTTGAAAGTTGCGACATATCCAATACCACATCGGCAGTTTCTTTGCTGTTGAGGCGGGTTTGGCTCATTACCATGCGGCCGGTAACATCATACACCGAAATGGTTACCATTTCATCGGCAGTGCCGGGGGTAAGGTGTATGTTGGCAATACCTGTAACCGGGTTGGGATATACATCAAAGGAAAGGGGTTGCAGTTCCATGGAATCGGCAAATTCGGCGCCGGTGCGGAATGCGGTAGCGCTGGTTTCTACCAGCAGGTTATAGCATTGGGTAGCGCTGAAAGCGCCGTTGTAGCCATATACCTGTATATAGTACACGTTAGAGGTTCCTGTGCTGGTATTGTTGCGAATGACCACTTCATTGGTAGTGCCGCCGTTTTGGGCAGTATTCAACAAGGTATTGTTGCGATACAGTTTGAAGTCATAATCTGCCGGCAAATTCGACATGGTTATGCGAATATTTTTCTGCGTAGAGGTAAGCGTAAATTTATACCAGTCAACATCGGTAGCGGTGTTGATAAGCGCCGTTGAAAGGGTGTTGAGCGGTATATTTTTGGCAGCCGATTTAGAGTTGTTAGCCTCAAAGGTATCGGTACAGGTAGGTGTGGAGCAGGAGGAAGTGGTAAAGGTGGCCGAAGCGCTGTAACCGCTGGTTCCGCCGCTGCAAACAGCCTCTACCTGAAACTCGTAGCTGGTATTGCAGGTAAGGCCGGTAGAGTTGGTAGAGGTAGTAGTGGCAGTACCGGTTGCCCAGGTAGTGGTACCCACCTGACGTAAGCGCACATTATAGCTGCTGGCACCTGATACAGCGCCCCAATTAAGGGTTGCGCTGGTTTGGGCAATAGCAGTAGCGCTCAATCCCGAAGGAATGGAGCAGGTAGTTCCGCCACCACCGGGTGCAGTACAGCCATCAGAGGTTGCAAGGCTTGCGCGCGAGCCACCAGTAGCAAACAAGGCTTGCATACGGCTTTTTTGTCCGGCGCTAAACATATACATACAAGCGTCATCGGTATAATCCATGTAGTTCATGGTCATTTCAACGGGTGTGCCGCTGCAGGTGCTGTAGTGGGGGTAAGCGGGGCAACCGTAGTTGGCAGTGTTGTGAACAGGGGTATCGCTTACAAGGTCGTTGCCGCAGGTGGCATCGCCCCAAATGTGGCGCAGATTGAGCCAGTGGCCAACTTCGTGGGTAGCTGTACGGCCTCTACCGTAAACACCGCCGGCGGGGTTGGGGGTTGCAACAGAACCTACCGAACTGTAGAGCAGCACTACACCGTCTGTGCTGGCGCTGCCACCCGGAAACTGGGCATAACCCAATGTGCCGGCGTCGCTACCGCCAAAAATAACGGTCCACACGTTCAAGTATTTGTTCCTATCCCAGATGGTGCTGGGTTTAAGGCTGCTTTCAATCTGGTTCATTGTCCAGGAGGCTTGCCCTTGGTTAAGGCGATTAATACCGGTTGTAGCAGCGCCCGAGGGGGTACGTTGGGCAAGACAAAACTGCACTTCCGCATCGGCGGCAACGCCGGCAAAAATGCTGGGTATCAGCGAAGCATCGGAGTTCAGTTTGCGATAATCCAAATTCAGTTGGTTTAACTGAGCCTGAATAAGCGCATCGCTGATGTTCTCATTGGTTCCTACGGCATCGCCGTTGTGAATGATGTGAAACACTACCGGAATAGTAACCACTACACGGTCATGATTATGGTTGCCCGATGCAATGTACTGTTCGGTCTGACGTTCAATAGCCTCCATGCGGTTTGCCATTTCGGGGTCGGCAGCAAGTTGCTGTTCCAATACTTCCATAGATCCGCATTTGCGTTCGTTTTGCGCATACATGCTCATTGAGCCTACAAGCATGGCAGCAATTAAAAGCGCTGAAATTTTGTGCATGTCTTTTGTAATTTTTTTGCAATACTTTGGAATAATGTGTTTGAATTATAGATGTTCTGAGCGTCCTGCAATAAGGGAGTGTAAATTTAGCGCAAATACAGGGGTTTTTAGTATGTGCACATGGCAAAAATGGTAATTTTTTTGTAAAAAATCACTTTACCCCTTAAACTATACGAATATGGGCATTTTTTGTTGCTTTTCAGCGCTATTATATGTGCAAGATGTTGTTTCCGGTTACTGTGCAGGGAGAACAGTTTAGTCAATTTTACCCTTGAGCATGGGCACAAATTTAAACAGCGGGCCGGTTTCTTCCTTGAAATCGGTATCAGAGAGTTTGGTTATTTTAAGCATATTTTGAATGTCGTCTTTACCTACCGGAATAACCATAATGCCACCGGTTTTTAATTGTTCAAACAATTTGGGTGGTACCTGCGGGGCTGCCGCAGTTACCAATATTTTGTCAAATGGTGCATATACCGGTGCCCCTTCATAACCATCGCCAAAAATAACGGTAATGTTGTGGTAGCCTAACTGGTCAACTAATTGCCGGGCTTTTTCATAGAGTTTACGGTTGCGCTCTATGGTAATAACCCGCGCGCCCATTTCGGACAGTACACAGGCCTGATAGCCCGAACCGGTGCCTATTTCCAGCACTTTATCGGTTGCCTGTACATTTAGCAGTTGCGTTTGGTAAGCTACCGTGTAGGGCTGCGATATAGTTTGCCCTTCGCCTATGGGAAATGCATTGTTTTCATAGGCTTTTTCTACAAACGCCTTTTCAAAAAACAAGTGCCTCGGTACTACAAACATGGCATCTAATACCCGTCTGTCGGTAATTCCCTCCTGTGCAAGCTCCCGCAGCAATTTGCGGCGCATTCCTATATGTTTGTAATTGTCTTCCAAAAGCAGGGCGGGTATTTTTTAAAACCAGCGTAAATTTAGGCAGTTTTGGGCATATAAACAAGATGTTTCTTGCAGGTAGTTGTTAGCGTGCTGCAAATAAGCCGTTAAAATCGGGTTTTTTGTTTAATTTTGTAGTTGTTTTCATTATCTCAGCTACTATTCTGTTCATGATTACCTCAAAAAAAATCCTGATAGCCTTTTTTGAACTGCTTGCAGTAGCTTTTTTTACCACCGCATCCGCAGTTGCCGGCAGTGTTTGCAATCCGCCTGCTTCTTTGGTTGCGACACAAATTAACTACACCTCTGCCAGTTTGTTTTGGAATGTTGACCCCTTGGCAAACTCATATGTAGTAAGGTTCAGACAGGTAGGAAGCAGCAATTGGACAGAAACGCCCATATTGCAGAACGAAGCCGTTTTTTACCTTATTCCCTGCCAGCAGTACGAGTTTCAGGTGCAATCGGTATGCGATGAAGGCCCGGGCGGGTTTGGCAATTCATTGTATCTTACCACGCAAGGCTGTTCCGATACGTATTGCTTTACCTATGGCGGCAACACCAATTTTGAGTGGATTGAAGCTGTTGCGCTCAATGAAATTAACAATGTATCGGGGGTTAATTACGGTTACGGCAATTTTACCGCCTTTAATTCCGATTTGCAACAGGGCGAAACGTATGCCCTTACCCTGCAACCCGGGTTTTCGGGCAGCGCTTTTGGCGAATACTGGCGCGTTTGGATAGACTTTAACCGCGATAACGATTTTTCCGATGCAGGCGAACTGGTTTTTGATGCCGGCTCTGTAAACTCCGAAACGGTAAACGCCCTGCTTTCCATACCGCTTACCGTGCCCGTGGGCGAAACCCGCCTGCGCGTAGCTATGAAATGGCTGAACGAGGGCGACGCTCCGCCGCTGCCCTGCGAAGCGTTTGATTTTGGCGAAACCGAAGATTACGGTGTGCATATTGTGGCGCCCAACTGTAGCGGGCTTAATGCCGCCGCCGCCGCCGCGCCTGCGGCCTGCGGGCAAACCAACGGCAGCATCACCGTAACGGTTTGGGGAGGCGAAGCTCCCTACACCATTTTCTGGAATACCGGACAAACGTCTTTTACCATTAATGGGCTACCCAACGGAACCTATTCCTATATAGTAACTGATGCCAACGGCTGTACCCTTACACAACAGGCAACAGTGGTAAATGCCGGCGCTCCGGCGTTAAGCGTAACCGCCGTAACCCCCGATGCCTGCAACCAGCACAACGGAGCTGCCACCGTAAGCGTAACGGGTGGCGCCATGCCTTATATTTATACATGGTCGCACAACCCAATGCTTAACGCACCTACCGCTACCGGACTGTCAGCCGGCAGCTACCTCGTTTCGGTTACCGATGCCAACAACTGTGCCGCCCAGCTATCGGTTACGGTTAGCAGCGTGGCCGGCCCTTCTTTATCGGTAAACAGCGCCAGCAACCCCACCTGCGGGCAAAGCAACGGCTTTATAGGATTGCTGGCATCGGGCGGCGTTGCCCCACTCAGTTACCAATGGTCGCACGATTCGAGCGTAATTGCTAATCTGGCTTTTAACCTTTCGGCCGGCTCTTATTCCTGCACCGTTACCGACAGCAACGGCTGTACCGATGTAGAAACGGTAAACCTTGTTTCGCAAAGCAATATTACCCTTAGCGTGGTAACCGCATTGCCCGAAGGGTGCAACCTTAACAACGGCAGCATTACCGTAGCGCCCGGCAGCAGCGCCACTCCGCCTTTTACGTATCTGTGGTCGCATAATGTTATGCTCAACAGCGCTACGGCAGCAAATCTCGATGCCGGAACCTACTCGGTTACGGTGCAAGACGCTCTGGGTTGCACGGCGCAAACTACCGCATCGGTAGGCACCAGTAATTCTGCACCCGATATAAACGTGGTAACATCGGTAGCAGCCAACTGTGGGCAGCCTACCGGTTCGGTGAGCGTTATTTCCATAAACGGCATTGGGCCGTTTTCTTACAGTTGGTCACACAACCCTGCGCTAAATTCTCCTACCGCGGGCGGCCTGCTGGCCGGCGCTTATACCGTAACCGTTTATGCCACCAACGGCTGTTTTGATACTTATACTGCCATTGTGCCCAATACCGGCGCACCGGACCTTAATTTAGTAACCGTTACCAACGATTTGTGCGGAACGGCCATTGGCGCTGCAAGCGTTGAGGCAAGCGGAGGAACGCCGCCTTATACCTACATCTGGAGCAACGGACAAACCGGCACGGCTGCCAGCGGCTTAACCGAAGGCACCTACACCGTAACCGCAACGGATAACAGTGGCTGTATTGCCATACAAACTGCCACGGTTTTGAATGTGCTGAGCCTTAGCAACGTAAGTTTTTTTATACAGGAAGCCACCTGCGGGCAGAATAACGGTTTTATTTTGGCAAGCCCTGTTGGTGGGGTGCCGCCTGTTACCTATAACTGGAACAACGGCGCCACTACTGCCCTAAACAATAACCTGGCAGCCGGCAGCTATACCCTTACCGCTACCGATGCCAATGGTTGCAGCGTAGTAAAAACCGAGATTGTACCCGGAACCCCCGCGCCTGTTGCCGTGGCAAGCGTTAATGCGGCCACCTGCGGGTTTGCCAACGGCTCGGTACAAATAACTGTTTTGGGTGGTACGCCACCATACGAATATCAATGGGTAAACCCTGCATTTTCCGGCCCTGATATTGCCGGAGTAGCTGCCGGTAATTACTCCGTTACCGTTACCGATGCTAATAATTGTACCGCAACTACTACTGCTACCGTTGCCAATCTTGCTGCGCCGGTCTTGTCGGTATTGCAGCAAACAGCCGCCACGTGCGGACAAAACAACGGGGCAATTTGGGTAACCGCGGCCGGCGGCACCGCCCCTTATGATTACAGCGCGCCTTTTAATGCTTTCGGATTTGCGCAAAACCTGGCGCCGGGCGTTTATACCGTAACCGTTACCGACGCATCGGGTTGCACGGCATTGACAGAAGCACAGATTTTACAAACACTGCCGCCCCAACTCAGCGCCCAAAGTACGCCAGCCAACTGCAACGATGCAGATGGCAGTGTAACCGCTACCCTAAGCGGCGGTACACCGCCCTACAATTACCTTTGGTTAACAGACGGTACTCAATGGAACACCGGCGATACAGTATTTAGCTTTTCTAACCTGCCCGCTGGCGATTATACCCTGCAGGTTACTGATGCCGATGGTTGTGCGGCAGCAATAACTACCGCCGTTGTGCAGGGAAATGCACCCCAGATTAACCTGCCCCAAATAATTGAAACCGATGAAGGTGCGCAGGTTGTGCTGGATGCCACCACTCCGGGCAATGCCACTTATTTGTGGAGTACCGGCGCTACTACGCCCGTCATTAGTGCAGGGCCGGGTTTGTATTGGGTAGAAGTTACCCTCAACGGCTGCACTGCCTATGCCGAGGCGTTGGTTGTAATAACCGGCATAAACACACCCGAAGCACAAAACAATTTTAAGGTGTACCCCAATCCGGCGAATGACCTATTATGGGTAGCAACAACGCTCTACCCAACATCGGGTATTGCAAACTGGCAACTGACCGATATATGGGGTAAAACCATATCGGGGCAAAGCCTTCAGGACCCGCTGCCGTCTTCTTTCACCATTGACATGCAGGATTTGGCGCCGGGAGTTTACCTGTTGTACCTCAGCAACGGCACACAAAGCGTGGTAAAAAAGGTTGTTAAACGCTGATAACTGATATGAAACCGTTATTTGGAAGTATTGCTTTCGGTTTGTCCCACAATTTCCTGATAAGGGTATTTGCGCTGCCAAACATGGCCGTAGCGGTCAACGGCATAAGTAACGACAGGCTCTGTAACTATGGAAATCATGTAGCTGAATTCTTTTTCGCGTCCCAAGGGTGGGCGGTCTTTAAAACCTACCAAATGTATTTTTCCGTTGGCATCGGTTTGTAAAATTTCGTCGTTGGGCATTACATAGTAAACCGTAACCTCGTCATACATGTTGCATTTATACAACCAGCCGGCGGTAGTAGTGCGTTCGCTCGATTCGGAAAGCATTTTAAGTCGTTCGGCCTGAATTTGGTCGGCGCTTCTGAACTGTGCAAAAGCGGCGTTGCCGAAAACGAAGGCGCTTGTTGCAAAAATAATAATGCACAGGGTTAAACGTTTCATATAAACCATATTTACAGAAATAAAAAGGTTAAAGTTGGTTAAAAGCATTTTTGAAAGGCAATTTTTACCACCGCAAACAGTTTATTTGGGTTGCGGGGTTCTTTATAAATTATAAAACAACTTATTTTGCCTCGCAGTTTGAGGATTAGTTAAATAACCAAAGAATGAAAAAATTATTGTTTGCCGCTTTTTGTATGTTTTTTGCTGCCAACATGCAGGCCTCCTATATTTTGCTGAATATGGACGAACAGCAGCAAAACCACCTTAAAGCTTACGGCATTGCCTATTTGGTATTGCAAAGTGGTATAGATGTAGATTGGTTGCTCAATTACAAAGGCGGAAGTTTTGCGTTTAAGTACAGCGAAAAGTTGGAAGCAACCTGCCGCGTTAGGGGCGTAAGTTACAACATTGTTCCCGATGCACAGTACAACAGCATAATACAGGAAATTGCCAACCCCGAAGTAAATATGGACGTGGTAAAATTGGAAAAAGCGCCGAAAATTGCCGTTTATACTCCCAGCAACAAACCCCACCACCCCGATTTACCTTGGGATGACGCCGTTACGCTGGTGCTGGAATACGCCGAAATTCCGTTTGACAAGCTGTATGACGAGGAGGTATTAGATGAAAAATTAGCAAATTACGACTGGCTGCACCTGCACCACGAAGATTTTACCGGCCAATACGGGCGGTTTTATGCCTCTTACCGCACCCAGCAATGGTACATAGATCAGGTAAAGTACGAAGAAAATAAAGCCCACCAACTGGGTTTTTCCAAAGTATCGCAAATGAAACTGGCGGTAGCTAAAAAAATTAAACAGTACGTAGCCGGCGGCGGGTTTATGTTTGCCATGTGCTCTGCCACCGACTCTTACGATATTGCCCTTGCCGCCGACGGTGCAGATATTTGCGACCGTATGTTTGACGGCGATGCCCCCGACCCGGGCGCACAGCAAAAATTAGACTACTCAAAGTGTTTTGCCTTTAAAGATTTTAAGCTAAGCGCAAACCCTTATGAGTATGAGTTTTCTGATATTGACGCCACCCAAACTCGCAATGTGCCCAAAAACCTCGATTACTTTACCCTATTTGAGTTTTCGGCGAAATGGGACCCCGTGCCTACCATGCTTACCCAAGACCATACGCAAACCGTTAAGGGGTTTATGGGGCAAACCACCGCCTTTAAAAAAGACCTTATTAAGTCAGACGTGCTGATTATGGGCGAAAATAAAGCCGCCGGCGAAGCCCGCTACATTCATAACGAATTTGGACAGGGTTTCTGGACTTTTTACGGCGGCCACGACCCCGAAGATTACCAACACTTAGTAGGCGAACCCGAAACCGACCTTAGCCTGCACCCCAACTCGCCGGGCTACCGCCTTATATTGAATAATGTGCTGTTTCCGGCTGCCAAAAAGAAAAAACGCAAAACATAAGCAGGGTTGCTTCGGGGTAATAAAAACAGGAAAGGGAACGCGGCATAAGCATTCCCTTTCCTGTTTACTGTACTTGTACCGGTTTTGCTTCGGCAAGAATATTGCCCGGCATCTGAGTTTAGAATTTAACGTAGTGGTCCATAATTTTACCTTTGGCCTTCATAAAATCGGTAAAATTATATTCTACGGAAATGGTAGAGCCGTCTTTGTCCACTTTTGCATCAACCCCTTTTACCGATGCCTTTTTAACTTTAGAGGGCAGGTGGTAAATAACCGTATATTTGGGTTCGCCCATCATGGCAAACAGTTCTTTGCTATCTTCGAGGCTGTGTTCTTCTTCATCGGCGGTTTCGCTGCTGCTGTAATCTGTTTGGCGGCAGAGTTTACCCTTTTTAAAGGTAAATTTGGTGTCCATTTTTCCAAAACCGGTGTCGGTTTCGTTGCTAAGGGCTTGCGCTTTGTTGAGCGCTTCGGTGTTGGCAAAGTCATAGGAAATAGCATAGGAATACTCGCTCAAACGCTCTGAGCGCACGTTGGAAATACCACTTACGGTGGTAAATTTACCCATATCGGTACTCATAAGCTGGTTTAAATCCATGCTTTCTTTGAGCGAATCGGGAATAAAAGCGCTTAGCATTCCCATCATGCCGCTCATATCTATGGTAACGCGCGACGTACCCGAACCGTTTTTGCGCAGCGTTATTTCTTCGGTAACAGTAAAACAACCCGATGATATGAATATAAAACAGAAGAGTAAACCAATAAGCGTTTTTTTCATAATAAAGTGTGGTGTTGGAAGTTATGAATTATGAATTATGGGTTATGAGATGTGCTTTCCTAAATGAACTTGCCCGATTTTGAAGATTATGAACACAATAGAAAGATACATGGTTGTCAATTTTTTATTTTTGTTTGACGTATAGATGGTTAATTTGGTTAGTTGGGCGTTGGGTTTGGGCAGCTATCCACAACTCATTGGTTCGACAGGCTCACCAACCGTTCGACAGGCTCACCAACCGTTCGACAGGCTCACCAACCATTCGACAGGCTCACCAACCATTTGACAGGCTCACCAACCGTTCGACATCATCAACCATTCATAACTCATAATTCATAACTCATAATTAAAAAAGTTTTGAGTAAAGGTAACATAATTCAGGCAAGGAAGCAGCAAAAACCCGCAAAATCTTTTACAGCATGTAAACTCTCCCGGGGGCATTCAAACATGGCTGCATGGGCGGCGCTGGGTAAAATGCAAATGCTTGCCGTGTGGGGCAGGCTGCATTGGGCAAGTGTGGCAGGCAGGGGCACAAAAGTATCGTGGCTGCCTGCAATAAAGCCTACCGGAAACTGTGCATGTTTCAGCACAGGGGTTCTGTTGGGGCGTTGCATCATGGCCTGCATGGCGGCAATGACAGATTGGGGCGGCAAATTTTGCGCACGTTGGAACAAGGTTTGCAGGATTTGCGGGTGTTGTTGGGCAAAATTAGGGGTAAATAAGTTGGTAAAAAACTGATTCAAAAATGGTCGTGTTCCGTATTGCTTTACAGAAGCAATAGCGTTTTGACGCCCCTGCCGTTTAGTTTCGTCATCGGGGTAGGCAGTAGAATGAAACAGCAGCAGTCCGGCCAAAACCGAAGGGTATTTTTCTGCCAATGCCAGCGCCACATAACCACCCATTGAATGCCCAACTACCACGCAATTGCTGATTTTGAGGGTTTGTAAAAGCCGGTACACCAAGTCTGCCATTTCGTCTATGGAATCGAATGGCACATCTGCCGCTTGCCCGAAGCCGGGTATATCGGGGGTTAAAACGGTATATTCTTCTAGCAAATCGGGCAAAAAATGTTGCCAGATAAAACGGTCTTCGCAAAAGCCGTGCAGCAACAGCAGGCATGGGCCTTGTCCTGTACGGGTATAAGGTAGTAATGCTTGTTCTGATGCCATAACAAAAGCCGAAACAGGTTAAATATGCAGCAAAGAGAGGGCTGTTTTGCTTTACCGCCAAAAGTAGCAGATATATTTTAAATGTCCAAATCACGTGCAAGGCTGTGTATTAGGCGCAGCACGTGTTTACATTTAACGCGAGGTCGGGAAAGGATTTTTTTTCAAAAAGGCTAAAATATAGGAAGAAGAGGTTGCGGTTGATTAAATTTGTAGTTGACA